>JAJPHW010000014.1 GCA_021325035.1 Terriglobia bacterium | reverse complement strand
GTGGAAAGAGTACGGTAGCTGCTTACGATTCATTTACTCAACCCTTCGTTGATCCAACAACGCTTGCTCTTTCTTTCGGTGTAAACTAAGTTGTTTTGCTTTCAACTTTGTATTCATAAGGCAATCTTTCATGTCTAAAACAATGATGGCAGTGGTCAAGCCGCAGCCTGCGCCGGGCGCGGAAATTAGGGAAGTTCCGGTGCCGACATACGGGCCGGGCGATGTGCTGGTGAAGGTGAAGGTCGCGTCCATTTGCGGGACGGATTTGCATATCTACGAGTGGGACCGGTGGGCGCAGAACCGGATTCATCCGCCGCTGATTCCGGGGCACGAGTTTTGCGGAGAGGTGGTTGCGTTTGGCAAAGATGTGACCAGCGTGAAGGAAGGCGATTTTGTTTCGGCGGAAATGCATGTGGCTTGCGGCAAGTGCCTGCTGTGCCGGACGGGCGAGGCGCACATCTGCCAGAACGTAAAGATCATCGGCGTGGATGCGAACGGAGCGTTTGCGGAGTACGTGGTGATTCCGGAGACGAATATCTGGAAGCTCGATCCGGCTATTCCTCTTGAGTATGCGTCGATTCTCGATCCGCTGGGCAATGCGGTGCACACAGTGTTGGCGGGGGAGATTGCGGCAAAGTCGGTGGCGATTACCGGCTGCGGGCCGATTGGATTATTTTCGATTGCGGTTGCGCGGGCGGTGGGCGCAGCGCAGGTTTTCGCGATTGAGATCAACGAGCACCGGCGTGCTGTCGCCAAGAAAATGAAGGCGGATTATGTGCTCGATCCGTCGAGCGAAGATGTGCAAGCGATTGTTAAAGAGAAGACGGATGGACTGGGCGTGGATGCGGTGCTAGAGATGGCGGGGCATCCGGATTCGATTCGGACAGCGTTCAATATCGTGCGCAGCGGCGGGCGGATTTCGCTGCTGGGTCTGACGTCGAAACCGATTTCGCTGAATTTTTCGGAAGATATTATTTTCAAAGGAATTACGGTGCAGGGGATCAACGGGCGGCGCATGTACCAGACCTGGTACCAGATGACGGCACTGTTGAAGGCGGGGAAACTGGATTTGCATCCGGTGATTACGGACAAGATTGCAATGAAGGATTTCTCGAAAGCGATGGACCGGTTGAAGACGGGAGCGGCGAGCAAGATTCTGGTTTATCCGAATGGGACGATGTAGGTAAGGAAGCGGGCCAGGCGCGCGGTTATTCCGCGCGGCCCGCCCGGGTTCCTTCGGCTTTGCTCAGGACAAGCTCTTCGACTCGCGCAAATACGGCGCTCGCTCAGGATGACAATCTGAGACGCCGCGCCACACTCAGATACAATAATCCATTCATGCTGCGCTATTTCACATCGGGCGAGAGCCACGGCGAGGCTTTAGTCGCGTTTATTTCCGGCTTGCCGGCGGGCTTGGAGGTGGATGTCGCCTATGTGGACCGCGAATTGTGGCGGCGGCAACAGGGTTATGGGCGCGGCGGACGGATGAAGATTGAGCGCGATGCGGCGCATGTTTTGTCGGGCGTGCATCATGGAAAGACGATTGGCTCGCCGATTTCGATTCTCCTCGAAAATAAAGATTGGAAGAATTGGCAGGAGGCGCTGCCGGTGGAGACGGGCGATCCGGCGAAGCACAAGCGCGTGGCTTCTCCGCGGCCGGGGCATGCTGATTTGGCGGGAGCGCTGAAATACAATTTCTCTGAGGCAAGGTACGTGCTGGAGCGAGCGTCGGCGCGCGAGTCGGCAGCGCGAGTGGCGATTGGCGGATTGGCGAAGTTGTTTTTGCGCGAGATTGGAGTTGAAGTTTTGAGCCATGTGACGCGCGTGGGCGAAGCGGAGCTGAGTGACGAAGTTAAATGGGAAAAGATTCGAGCGCTATGGGAGAAAGAAGAAGTTCTGCTGAATTGTGCGGATGCGGATGCTGAGCAACGAATGAAAGCTGAAGTGGACCGGGCACTGAGGATCGGCGATTCGGTGGGCGGAGTTTTTGAAGTCGTTGCGCATGGAGTGCCTCCGGGATTGGGGACTTACGCGCAGTGGGATGAGCGATTGGATGGGCTGCTTGCGGGAGCAGTGATGTCATTGCAAGCAGTGAAGGCGGTCGAGATTGGAAGCGGTATTCAGGCAGCGGGTGCGATGGGATCGACCGTGCACGACGAGATCGGTTATAACGATGGAGCTTTTACGCGGGCGCGTAATAATGCCGGAGGGATTGAAGGTGGAGTTTCCAATGGCGAAGAGATTCGCGTGCGGGGATATTTAAAGCCGATTTCGACGTTGCGAAGGCCGCTGGGGTCGGTGGATTTTGCGACGCGGGAGCCAGTAAAGGCGGCATATGAGCGATCGGATGTGTGCGTGGTTCCTGCGGCCGGAGTGGCGGCGGAGGCGATGGTCGCGTTGACGCTGGCGAAGTGCGCACTGGAAAAATTTGGCGGAGATTCGATGGTGGAGACGAAGCGGAATTTTGAAGGGTATAAAGAGCAGTTGAGAAAGTTTTGAGCGAACAAGATATTTGTGGTGAAAGGTTGCAAGCAGAACGAATGATTTATCCGATTGTAAAGTTTGGCGATCCGGTTCTCGAAAAAGTTGCCGCGCCAGTCACGAAATTTGACGACGAATTGAAAAAACTCGTCGAAGACATGTTTGAATCCATGTATGCGGCGCGGGGCGTCGGTTTGGCTGCACCACAGATCGGCATTTCCAAACACTTGGCGGTGATTGACATCACGTTTAAAGAAGATCCGGATGCAAGACTGGTGCTGGCGAACCCGAAAATTATTCACACCGAAGGAAAACAGACTGGCAGCGAGGGATGCTTGAGCATTCCAGAGTTCCGAGAAGAGGTCACACGGGCAAACAAGGTCACGATCCGGGCGCAGGACATTAACGGCAAGTGGTACGAAAAAACCGGGGAAGAATTGCTGGCCCGCGCATTTCTTCATGAAACAGATCACCTCAATGGCAAGCTGTATATCAGCCATATTTCTGCGTTGAAGCGCGACTTGATGAAACGCAAGATTCGCAAACTGGCCAAAGCCGGGCAGTGGTAAAACTCTTTCGTGGAGTCATCCTTCAATCTCGTTTTTTGCGGTACGCCACAGTTTGCTGTTCCCTCTCTTGAAAAATTGGTTGCGTCGGGATTCCGCGTTTCGCTGGTTGTGACCCAGCCAGATCGTCCACGCGGACGGGGAATGGAGTTGGCTTTTTCTCCGGTGAAGCAGTCTGCTTTAAAGCTGGATTTACCGATCACGCAGCCGGATAAAATAAAAAATAATCAGGAATTTCGCGATGCTCTAACGGCATTGAAGCCGGATGCAATTATCGTCGTCGGATATGGGCGCATTATTCCCCAATGGATGATCGAATTACCGAAGTTCGGCAATATCAATGTCCATGCGTCGCTTCTCCCCAAATATCGCGGCGCAGCGCCGATACAGTGGGCGATTGCACGGGGTGAGACGATGACCGGCGTCACCATCATGAAAATTGATGCGGGGCTCGATACCGGCGACATTCTTTCGCAGGAGCAGCTTGCTATCAACGCGGAGGACACTTCGGAAACGCTTGGCCCGCGCCTCGCCATCGTGGGCGCAGAACTTTTAGCGAAGACCCTTCTTGCATTGCGGGCGGGAACGATACGCGTGCATCCGCAGGATGATGCCAAATCAACGCTCGCTCCGATACTGACCAAGGAAGACGGGCGCATTGATTTTTCTTTGACGGCGAATGAAATCTGCAACCGCCTTCGCGGATTCCAGCCCTGGCCGGGCGCTTTCACAACCTTTCATGCCAGGAATTTCCATATATGGAAGGCTGCGGCCTGCGACCGTGCGATACCCTCCGGCCAAATCATAGTGGAAAGTGACGGCATTTTTGCAGGGTGCAAGCAAAACACCGCGCTTGAACTGCTCGAAGTTCAGCCCGAGGGCAAAAAACGGATGGCTGCGCGCGATTTTATTCACGGCTATCATCCGCGCTCTGGCGAAAAGCTTGGTGAATAGCACGCCGCTTTAATTCAAGTTCATGCCAATTTCTCCAGCTCGAACGGTCGCATTCGATATTTTGCTAAAAGTCGAGCGCGACGATGCCTATGCTTCCGAGCTGCTGCATGGGCCTCAACAGGCGAAACTTTCGTCTTCAGATCATGGATTGGCCACGGAAATTGTGATGGGCGTCTTGCGTTGGCGTTCACGCCTCGATGAAGCGATTGCCGCACATTCTTCGCTTCCTTTAAAGAAAATTGACGTGGAAGTGCTAACCGCTTTGCGCATGGGAGCGTATCAACTTTTGTTTCTTGAGCGAATTCCGCAACGCGCGGCGATTCATGAGAGCGTGGAGCTGGTGAAGAGAGCCCGCAAAACCTCCGCTGCGGCGTTTGCCAATGCGGTGTTGCGAAAATTAACGACACAAACGAAGAGTTCGCCGCCAGAAGATAATATGGCGGATGAACTCGCGCATCCGGCATGGCTGGTGGAACGCTGGCGCAGAGAATTTGGAGAAGCCTCTGTGCGTGCGATTTGTGAATACGATCAGCGGGTACCGCAAACAGTGATTCGATCTTTTGATCCGGCAGTAATTCCAGAATTAAGCAATGCTGGAATCAAACTCACCTCCGGCGCTTTACTCGCATCGGCGTATCGCGTCACATCTGGGGATGTAACTAAAACGGCTGCTTTTTTGGAAGGGCGCATTGCGATTCAGGATGAAGGCTCTCAACTCGTGGCGTGGCTCGCCGGCAAAGGAAAAAGAATCCTGGATTGTTGCGCGGCACCAGGAGGAAAAACACGCATTCTCGCGTCACGCAATCCTGAAGCAAAAATTGTTGCTGTCGAACTCCATGAACACAGAGCGCGATTGCTTCGCAAATTAGTTGCGGCAAAGAATGTTGAAGTTGTCAACGCGGATATTTGTAGCCTCCCAATCGGCGAACCGTTTGATTGCATACTTGCGGACGTTCCCTGCTCAGGAACGGGGACTCTCGCACACAACCCTGAAATTAAATGGCGGTTCAAGCCCGAAGATTTGCTTGATTTGCAGAATCGCCAAACTGCAATCCTACAATCAGCGATGAAGCATGCTGCGCCGGGCGGCAAAATCGTTTACTCGACCTGCTCGCTCGAAAATGAAGAAAATTCGGTTGTTGTGGAAAAAGCTTTAGCTTCAAACCCTGGATTTCGTTTGCTGGATTGCAGCGCAGAATTGGAAAGCCTTCAGCGCGATGGCGAACTTTTACAAATTGACATGAAAACACTCACACAGGGGCCTTACTTGCGAACTATTCCAGGCATCCACGCTTGCGATGGTTTTTTCGCGGCGGTGCTCAAGCGCGAGAGTTAACGCACAACAAAGCTAATCGGAGAATCGACTTGAACTTTCGAGCCTGCTGCCGGCACTTGTGAAACGATGATACTGGCCGAAGTCGGCAACGATGATGCGGCCGGGGCGGCAGCAAGAGCAGTTGCAGGCTGTGTTTCCGCTGGGTAAATATTTGCGCTGATGCTTGAAGAGTGCCAGCCTGCATTCAAAATCGCGCTGCTGGCATAGCCGAGGGTTTGCCCGGCAAAATTCGGCATCACATAAGCCACTGGTGAAGCCGCTTGCCGCACCAGCAGGCTGATGTTCGGAGAGGAAACTCCGCTGGCGGCTGGGGCCGGGTTCTGCGAAACAACATTATCCGCGCTGTCGCCCGGTAGCGGTACGACAGCGACGGAGGAAACGTCCAATCCTCGCCGCTGAATGTTCATTTCCGCGGCGCGTTCACTTTCTCCCATCACATTAGGAATTTCGACACGTTGTTTGCCCAAGCTTTCCGCCACTCGCAACTCCCACCCTTCGCGTACGCGAGTGCCTGCAACCGGCAACTGGGAGAGAATGTGCCCCTCGGGAATTGCATCGCTGTAGTACTGCCGTTCCATCACCAGCATCAGGCCATTGTCGTCAGCGATGCGGCGCGCTTCCACGGGGGTCTTACCGATGAGATTAGGCACAGCGACTTCGTGGCCATGGATGGCGAAACGCATCGCCATCAGGGCAGAAACCAGAGCAACAACCAACAGGACCAATGCCAGCAGGGCATAACGAACGAATGACTTCATTGTTATGAATTATAAGTCTTGTGATTTGAAGAAGAGATGCTAACACTAGCGCTTTTTACGCGCTGTTTTCGTTTTGCTTTTGGCGACCTGCGCGAGCAAAACCGCGACATGGGCGATGGCGGTGTTGTCGGTTCCCAAACCTTCGGGAGTTTTGGCTTTTAAACCTATGCAATCGGGCGCAATGCCCAGTAACTTCGCAACTCTTGAACGAATTTCGCCAGCGTGCGGCCCAATTTTCGGGGCGCTTAAGACTAACGAAGAATCGAGGTTGGCGATGGCATAACCTGCCGCTTTTACTCGTTTCATCGCTTCCTGCAAGAATACGGCTGAGTCTGCGCCTTTCCATTTCGGATCCGAAGGTGGAAACAACGATCCGATATCAGGCGCTGCGACCGCGCCAAGCAACGCATCCGTGATTGCGTGCAAAAGCACATCACCATCGGAGTGGCCGCCGAGCCCCGCGGTATGCGGCAGCGCCACCCCACCGATCTTCAATGGAATGCCAGATTTGAATTCGTGGGAGTCGAATCCGTAACCAATCCGAACCGGTGGCTGCTGGTTTTTCTTTGCTGCCATCAATGCGCGCCCTTTTCTGCCATTTTTTTGAAATAAAATTCGGCCAGTTCCATATCCGATGGGTTTGTGATTTTAATGTTGCGTGATGATCCCATTACGACCGCAACTTCTTTTCCCGATCGCTCAACCAGAGAAGATTCGTCCGTACCGATGAAGCCATCTGCTGTCGCTTCGTCGAAAGCTTTTTTCAAAACTGCATAACGAAATCCTTGTGGTGTTTGCGCCAACACGACATGCTCGCGTGGGACGGTTGAGGTAATCACAGCGCCTTCGGCCGTGCGATCCACTTGCTTAACTGTGTCAATCGCCGGTACTCCGGCAATTGCAGCGCCATATTTTCCGGCGGCTGAAATCACTTCTTGAATAATATCCTCTGTTACAAATGGACGAACCGCGTCGTGAACTAAAACGACGTCGTCGGGTTTGGCGCTGACTGCGGAAAGAGCATTGGCGACGGATTGCTGGCGATGCTCTCCGCCCTCCACAAAATGGACTGTTTTTTGTAAAACATCCTGTGCTTCGTGTTCCAGGCGGGCACGGAAACCATCCATCTCATTTTTGCGCAAGGCAACGTAGATTTCGTCCACGGCTTTGCATGCCGCAAAACGGCGCAACGTATGCACGAGAATCGGCACCCCACCTAGTTCTGTAAATTGCTTGGATGGACCGGATTTCTTGGCGGAGCTTGCCGCCATGCGCGTGCCGAGACCTGCCGCTGGAACAATGACAAAAACCTTCATCGGGACAATGAGTATACAAGTTTTTCCTTGCACGCTGCATTGTCCGTGACGTTTTGCCAATAAGCCCGTCAAAGCCTACGGAGCGGGTCATCGATTATGCGAAGGGCGCTTGGGGCGGCGTGCGGAGCAGTGTTGCTGTTGCTTGCGCCTAAGTTCGCCCTCTTCGCACAGGATGGCCCTGCGCAACCCGCTCAAGCAAAAACGCTGCCTTTTGCTGCTTTACATATTCCTCATCTGGATCAGGGACCCACCCTTAAAGATTTCCTCGAAATGCATCCATCCCCGGCTTTCGCCGACAAAATGCTCAAAGTGGAAGGTTTCAAACAACATGATCCGACTGACGGCGCACCGGTCTCACAAAAAACAGAGCTCTATCTCGGCTACACCGATAAAAATTTATATGTCGTTTGCGTCTGCTTCGACTTCGAGCCGGACAAAATTCGTGCTCATATGGTGCGCCGCGAGTTGATCAATGGCGACGACCAGATTGGTTTCGTCCTGGACACGTTTCATGACAAGAAACATGGTGTTTTCTTTTATGTGAACGCTTATGGCATACAGCAGGATGGCATCTGGTCTGATGATTCGCAGCCTGACTACTCCTTTGACATGTTGTGGAATTCAGAAGCAAAGCTCACTGGCCATGGCTTCGTCGCGTGGTTTGAAATTCCTTTTAAATCGCTTCGTTTCCCGGCAACTCCCGAGCAGACCTGGGGAATGTTCTTTGAGCGCGACGTTGTCCGCAACAATGAAGCTTCGTTCTATCCGCACATTACCAGCAACGCTCAAGGTTTCCTCAGTCAGGATGCTGACGCAGATGGGCTTGCCCATATTTCACCCGGACGCAATCTGCAACTCATTCCTTACGCATCGCTGCGTTCATTTCGTTCGCTCGACGACCGCGACCCCAACAATGCGTATTTTCACGACACGACGCTCCAAGGAAGAATTGGGCTTGACGCGAAAGCTGTTTTACATGATTCGCTGGTGCTTGACGCCACCATCAATCCTGATTTCTCTCAAGTAGAGTCGGATGATCCGCAGGTTACAGTGAACCAGCGCTTCGAAGTATTTTTCCCGGAAAAGCGCCCGTTCTTTCAGGAAAACGCCAGCTTTCTTGATACGCCGATGCAGCTTGTTTTTACACGGCGCATTGTTGACCCGGAATATGGCATTCGCATGACGGGAAAAGTGGGCCCGTGGGCATTGGGCTGGCTATTTGCAGATGACAAAGACCCCAGCGACCGCGTGCCGACGTACGATGGCCTTAACGGCCGCAAGGCGTATTATGGAATTCTCCGCGTCAATCGAGACATCGGCAAGGAATCGACTTTCGGTCTTATCTATACCGATCGCGAATTGAACACCAGCCCTGACACGATATGCACAGATAATCCTTGCTCTGTTGGATCAAATCGAGTGGGCGGGTTTGACACGAAATTGAAAGTTTCTCCGAAGTGGTCGCTGATTGCGCAGGCAGTGCTCAGCCACACGAAATTCAACGACGGGTCCCATACCGGCGGACAGGCTTATCAGTATTATCTGGAGCGCAGTTCGACCAAGCTTGAATTCAACAGCTTGTATCAGGACACATCCGCGGGCTTTGAAACGGATACAGGCTTTTTCCGCCGGCCGGATGTCCGCCGTTTCAGTAACTTCGCGCTTTATCGTTTTCACCGCGAAGGAAAAGCTCTGCAATGGCATGGGCCGAGTCTATTCACTATTAACAATTGGGACCACAGCGGTACACGGCTGGAATATTTTGCAAACACAAACTACCGCTGGATTTTCAAGCGGCAAACGGATTTCGGTGTCTATAGCAATTTAGGCCACGAACGGTTGCGTCCGTTTGATTACGGCGCGCTGCCCTCGAATCGCGATTACGCCCACTATCACGATGGCTTGTTTTTCGATTTTGGATATTTTAAGCAGCTCACCTTGAGCGGCGAGATGAATTTCGGCACGGACACAAACTACAATCCGCCGCTCATACCAGGTTGCACAGCCGGGCCGGCCAACTGCATTGGCATTCCTAATCTGGCGAAGTCAGATTTTGCCCAGTTTTTTGTCACGGTGCGGCCGACAACCCACTTAACGATCGACAATACTTACCTGCTGACGCGACTGCGCGACAATGTCACAGACCGGGCGATCCTCAACAACCACATCATCCGGTCTAAGTGGAATTATCAATTCACGCGCGAGTTTTCGTTGCGGTTGATTGGGCAATATACGGCGGTACTGACGGACCCTGCATTAAGTTCCTTGCAGAAAACAAAGCAGGCGAATGCTGATGTGTTATTCACATACCTCGTGCATCCGGGAACTGCGATTTATGTGGGTTACAACAGCGACCTGCAAAACTACGATCCGTCACTGCGCCTGGATCCGAATGACCCCAATATGAATCTTCTAAGAACACCCGGCCGCCTGATCAATGACGGCAGGCAGGTCTTCATCAAGATTTCTTATCTGTTCCGCTATTAGATTGTTTACTCTGCCGGGCGTTCGGCCAGAATTTGCGTCACTTTCTTGGCTTCCACGACTTTGGTTTCGACCGCCGGCAATGCGGACGTCATGACTGGCCGCGCGTCATTACGGACATCATTGCGGTAACCGCTGCGCTCATCCCATTTGCCAAAGATCATTTTGCCAGCGGTCGTCTGCAAAACCGACGTCACGGAAACGTCGATGGTTTTGCCGATGACTTTGCGCGCATTGTCCACGACGACCATGGTGCCGTCATCGAGATAAGCGACTCCCTGGTTGTATTCCTTCCCTTCTTTCAGGATGAACACTTTCATGATTTCCCCGGGCAGCACAATGGGTTTGAGCGAATTTGCCAGCTCATTGATATTGAGCACGCTCACGCCCTGGAGCTGGGCAACTTTATTGAGGTTGAAATCGTTGGTGATGATTTTGCCTTCGTAGAGCTTGGCAAGCTCAATCAGCTTCAAATCCACTTCGCGCACACTGGGGAAATCATCTTCCACGATCTGGATATTTACAGACGCCATTTTTTGCAAGCGCTGCAAGACATCGAGACCGCGGCGTCCGCGATTGCGTTTGAGAGAATCGGCAGAGTCGGCAACCAGTTGCAATTCTCGCAAGACGAATTGCGGTGCAACGATGACGCCATCGAGAAAGCCAGTTTCAGCAATGTCAGCGATGCGCCCGTCAATGATGACGCTGGTATCTAAAATTTTGTAAGTTTTCTCCGACAGTTTTTCGCCGCCGAAAATTCCGCCCAGCGCTGAAAGATTCAGGAGGTCGCCCTTGTTCGCGCCGACAACCAATCCAACATAAGCCATCAGGAGCATGACCATGATTTGCAGAAAGCTCTGCGTCGGGCCAGCGGGGATGCTGTTGCGAATGACGAGAGCGAAAAGATAAGCGCCAAAAATTCCCAAGACGCTGCCGATGGCCGCACCGATGAGTCGGGGCAAGGTCATTCGCCGGAGTTGCATTTCAAAGATGACGATGCTGAAGCCGAGAACCGCGCCGACACCGGCGTCAAAGTTCGCAGGTAAGCCAAAGGGCCGGATGAAGTAGCAGGTAAGAGTGACAAAAACGATGAAAACAAAACGTATGAAAACTAAGCCCACTTTATAAACCTCCTCGGGATTGGCAAAAGCTTCTTGCGCCTACCCGCAGGTGCCGCAGCACCGTTTCGTTATGAACAACTACTCAGGGCAGTATGACTGGATATGAATATTTGCCCTGCTGCACTGCCAACTAAAACGTGCAGAAGTCTTACTTAATCCGAACAGTATATACCCGACCGCAAGGTCGGTTTTGGAATGGGCCGTCAGGCAGGCTTTCCCCGATGATCCGGGACTCGAACTGCTAGACTGGCTGTATGAAAGCCCTAGTCATCACTCGATTTGGAGGCCCCGAAGTGCTTGAGGTGCAGGAAGTTGCTGCACCGACGCCGGAATCAGGGAAAGATATCGTCGGCGTGGAAGCGGGCGGCCTGAACTTCGCGGATACCATGACTTCGCATGGAGGCTATCCGGGAACGCCGGTGCCGCCGTTGATTGCGGGACGCGAGTTTTGCGGCATTCGCGAGAGCGATGGCCAGCGTGTGATGGGATATACACAGTGGGCGGCGTTTGCAGAAAAAATCAGCGCATCGAAAGATTTGCTATGGCCGGTTCCAAAAGACTGGAGTGCGGAAGAGGGCGCGGCGTTTCCAGTGAACTACTTCACGGCGTATCTGGCGTATTGGAAGGCGGGATTGACGGAGCCGCAGGCTTCGGGTGCGCGTGTTTTGATTCACGCCGTGGCCGGAGGAGTGGGCACGGCGGCGGTGCAGATTGGAAAGCTGCTCGGCATCGAAATGTATGGGACGTCTTCTTCGGATGAAAAGCTGGCGCGCGTGAAAGCGCTCGGATTGCAGCACGGCATCAACTACAGGCAGCAGGATTACGAAGAAGCGATTAAAGATTTGACGCGGGGTGAAGGCGTGGATGCGGCATTTGAAATGCTGGGCGGCGAGCACGTCGCCAAGAGTGCCCGCTGCCTACGCGAATTTGGACGGGTGATTGTTTATGGCTCGGCGACGGGACAGAAAGCGTTGTTCGATCCGCGGATTCTTTATGCGAAAGGGACAAGCGTTCATGGATTGTGGCTGACCTATTTATCCGGCAATCGCAAAGTGATGGATGCGGCGTGGAAACAGCTTTCGGCGTGGATGGAGCAAGGGCATCTGCATCCGGTGATTGGGCATGTGTTTGAGTTGAGTCAGGCGCGGGAGGCGTATCAGTTGCTGGTGGAGGGGAAGAATTACGGGAAAGTGGTGGTGAGGGTGGGGGCAACTGATGAGTAAAATGTTCCCGACGAAGTCGATCCTCGTTTTCTGGCTCGGACTAACTTCATTTTTCCCCGCCAAGAATGTCGCGCAATCAAACCCACCCGCCGATGGGCAAAAGCAGACCGAACTGGTACCGGTCACGGCATCTGTTGCTTTGTCCACGCCGCC
>JAJPHW010000232.1 GCA_021325035.1 Terriglobia bacterium | reverse complement strand
TTATTGACCGTAATGACTTCGTAACCGGCTTCCGTAAGGATCTTCCGGCCCATGTTCTGAGCAGTTACGCTGTCGTCGGCAAGCAGTATTTTCCGCGCCAAAGTCGCTTTCCTCAATCCGGCAGAGAGATATAGCGTGAAGTTACCGTGCGGGTAGTACCAAGTCAATGAAGATAGGGGGTTACTGCGGTTACGATGGTACTCCGCCAACCGGGCAGGGATAGCCTTCAAGAGGTCATTTTGAAACTACAGCCCACGCGGCGAGGTGCCCGCGTAAACAGAATTCCTAGAACGGGTTGAGCTTTTGCAGGCCTTTCTTCTTCTTGGGCTTGCTGGAGGAGATGTCGTTGTCGCTGGCCACTTGCTGATCGGAAGAGGCTGCGCTCGATGACGAAGTCGAGGCTTGGTCCCCGATCTGGTTGGCCTGCTGCAATGGCGGTGGGGCATTCTCCGGTGCAGATGCAGCCTGATCAGAGCCGACGTTGGGTTTCAGCTCATTCGGGTCGGCGGCAGCATTGGCATCCGCGGCAGGCGCATTGGGCTTGAGCTCGTTGGCTTCCGCGGCAGCGTCAGAGGCAGCTGGAGTGTTGGTAGTATCTGTGGCTGGAGCAGAGTCCGTGGGCGGAGCATCGGAGCGCGGCGCGGCTTCATTCGGCGGAGGCGCACCCGTTCCCACCGTTTCAATTGAAACAGTGTGCGAGTCTTTGCTGCCCAAAGCAGCTTTGTTCGCTTGCTGGGCCACATCGGTTGGGCTGACTGGCTGCGGATCCACCAGTGTCGGTTCACCCTTTGTTGCCGCATCGCTTACATCCGGATGTTTGCCGAATTCATGGCGCAGTTTGGTGAAAGTATTGTTTTCGTGGCGGCTATCCATCTCCGCCTTGTTCTGGGCCACGGCCGCTTTCGTGGGATGTGGAATCGGCTGCTTCAACGCCGCAAGGCGCTCTTTCGCGGAGTCGGTACGCTCCATCAACGGATAGCGAGTGAGGATTTGGTCATAAGCGGCGGCGGCGTGTTTGGTGAAGTCTTCGATCAGGCGCGCTTTGGCGTCTTCATTCACGCAACCAAAATGCCGGGTTTGATCGCAAGTGGGACGTATGCGCATCAGGTTGACTTCACCCTCATACGATTGGCCGAGGAGATATAAAGCTTCGTCAGCTTTGCTGTAAAGAGGATAGCGATCCACCAGCGTTTGCAACCGGGCAATGGACGCGGGATACGACTGACGCAAATAGTAGAACCTGCCCACTTCAAACTCGCGCTCGGCGATGACTTCCTGCACTTCGAGCAAACGCTTCTTGGCTTCCGGAACCAGCTTACTGTCAGGAAATTGAGTAATCAGTTTGCGGTATTCGTCTTCCGCACGCGCGGCGTGAGTGTAGTCACGGTCAGGTTTTTCCATCTCCTGAAAGTGGATGTTCGCAATTTTCAACTGCGCTTCGGCCGCTTCCGGCATGTTCGGGAAGAAGGTGATGAAGTCGTTGTACTGGTTCTCGGCTTCTGCGAGCGAAGCTGTGCCGCCTTCCGCATACCACGAGTCAGCCAGCGCTAGCTTGGCGCGGGCGATAAATTCCGAATCGGGGTAGGTATTGATCATCGTCTGCAAGGTCAACCGGGCCACGTCGTAGCGCTGATGCTTCATGGCGTCCATAGCGCGGTCGAAAAGGACCTTATCGGGCTGCTTGGAATCCACATTAGCGATGGGATTGGAGACTTTTTTCGTGGTGCAGGCAGCCGCAAACGCCAGCGTTGCGAGAAGGACGATGCTAGGGAAACGACGCGACATTAAGACCTCGGTACTTTCCAAAAACAGATTACTCGCTTCGCCGAGCGCGCTCGGGATAACACGCTTTTCTAATTAAAGTTTCACCATCATGGCGTCTTGCGCGGTCTTGAGCAGTTTTTCGGCGTTAGTCTTTGGATCGCCTTTGCCGAAGACGGCGTTGCCCGCCACCAGAATTTCTCCGCCGGATCGCACTACTTCTCCGACCGTATCGAAGCCAATGCCGCCATCCACTTCAATAAGGAAGTTTAACCCGCGACGCGCCCGCAAGTCACTCAACTGGCGCAATTTGCGCATGGTATTGGGAATTAATTTTTGCCCGCCGAAGCCGGGATTTACCGACATCACCAGGACATAGTCCACAATTTCAAGCACTTCGGTCAGCGTGTCCACCGGGGTTGCTGGATTAATAACAACGCCAGCCCGGCAATTGTGACTCTTGATGAGATGCAAGGTGCGGTCAAGATGGCGGCAAACTTCCTGATGAACAGAAATCCAGTTTGCGCCAGCAGCTGCAAAGTCGCCGATGTATTGGTCGGGATTTTCGATCATCAAGTGGCAATCAACTGGCAGCTTGGTGAATTTGCGCAAAGACTGGAGCACGGGCGGGCCGATGGTGATATTGGGGACGAAGTGCCCATCCATGACATCGAAATGAATGACCGACGTGCCGCCCTCTGTGGCCGCGCGCACCTGATCGGCGAGGTGGGCAAAATCCGCCGACAAAATCGAAGCTGCAAGTTGAATCAACCTGGGCTCTCGTAAGAGATTTCTGATTAAAAGTTTATCACCATACGGCTAAAGTGGTTAGAGAGACATCGCCCCACTTGCCTATTCCTTCCGGCGGTGCTTACTATAGAAAGGTTTGCGCGCCGTCCGGCCGTTCATCACTTTCGACGGCGCCCAACAATTCATAAATCATTCCGTCGTACATTCCGGAGACTCCTATGACCACCACGCTTGATCTCGAACTCAATCCGAAGGAAGCCGCTGCTGCTCGCTTTGACATGGCCGCCAAGAAGTTGAACCTCGATGAAGGCCTGATGAAAGTGTTGCGCACACCCAACCGCGAAATCACTGTCTATATTCCGGTGGCTATGGACAACGGCAAGCTGGAAGTCTTTACCGGCTACCGGGTGCAGCACTCAATTGCGCGCGGACCGGCGAAGGGCGGCATCCGTTATGCGCCGGACGTAACGTTAGATGAAGTACGGGCATTGGCTGCGTGGATGACGTGGAAGTGCGCCGTGGTCAATATTCCTTTCGGTGGAGCCAAGGGTGGGGTGATTTGCGACCCGCACAAGATGTCATCGGGCGAGTTGGAGCGCATGACCCGCCGTTATACGGCGGAACTGGTCGAATTCATTGGGCCGGAAAAAGACGTTCCCGCGCCTGACGTGAACACGAATGAGCAAATCATGGCATGGATGATGGACACTTACTCGATGCACGTGCGCCAGACCGTCACGGCGGTGGTGACAGGCAAGCCAATCAACATCGGCGGATCGCGCGGACGGCGCGAAGCCACTGGGCGCGGAGTCATGATCGTTTGCGATGAAGCCATTCAAAAGCTCGGCCTCAGCCGCGAGAGCACGCGAGTCATCGTGCAGGGCTTCGGAAACGTCGGCTCGAACGCCGCGATTCTCATGCACGAAGCAGGATACAAAGTAATCGGCATCATCGAAGTGGATGGAAGCCTCTACAACAAAAATGGAATTGACGTGAAGGCTTTGGCAGAATACCGGGCGAAAAACAAAACCATGCAGAAATTCCCGGGCGCCGAAGCGGCCGATCCGGCGGAACTGCTGGTGACCGATTGCGACATTTTGATTCCAGCAGCCACGGAGAACCAGATCACCAGCAAGAACGCGGACCGCGTGAAGTGCAAAATTCTCGCTGAGGGCGCAAATGGTCCAACCACGGCGGTAGCTGACGACATCCTTGCGGACAAGAATGTTTTCGTGATTCCCGACATTCTGGCCAATGCCGGCGGCGTAACCACTTCTTATTTTGAATGGGTCCAGGACCGTCAGGGCTATTTCTGGAAGGAATCTGTTGTCAACGAACAGCTCGGCGACATCATGAAGACAGCGTTCCGCGACGTGGTGCAGTATGCCGAGACGCATCGCGTGAATAACCGCATCGCTTCCTACATGCTGGCGATTGACCGCGTTGCCTACACAATCCGGCAGAGGGGCATTTACGCCTAGCGCGTAGGAGAGTACACTGTGGCCGCGTAATCACCTCCTAAATTCAAGGGGCAAGGAGAAATGATGATGAACCGTCCACAGTTGAAACTGTTGTCATGGGCAATGGCGTTGTGCGTGTTTTTAAGTTTGAGCATGGCGCCACCTGCAAAGGCCCAATCGAGTTCCACTTCCACCACCAGCGATCAGAGCTCTTCCGCTTCGACTACTTCGACCACGAAAAAAAGTAAGAAGAAGAAGAGCGCCGATACAGCTGCCAGCGACCAATCCGCCGCTACACCTGACAGCGGTGCCGCAACAAAATCGAGCAAGAGTAAAAAGAGCAAGAAGGCATCGAGCGACAGCGCGATGGCGCCAGCTTCAGGGGCTTCGGACACCACTTCATCCACGACGAGTACGAGCAAAAAGAAGAGCAAGAAATCAGCCAGCGCGGATAGTTCTGCTCCGGCTGCAACTGGATCATCGAATGCGCCTGCGGCCGCCAGTTCTTCGACTGGCACGAGCAGCAAGAGCAAAAAGAGCAAGAAATCGGCAGCAGATTCGAGCATGGCGCCCGCGATGGCTCCAGCTACTTCTGCGCCAGCGAGTTCCAGCTCAGGCAGCGCGCCGGCAGCGTCGGCGCCGGCAAAATCCGCGCCTGCTGCAAGCACCCCACCAGCTGCGTCTTCTTCTTCGTCCATGGGTTCCAGCGCTTCGGCAAGGAAGACTTCTTCTTCTACCAAGGCGGCGGCTACACCGGCAGCTTCGAATTCGGATATCTCTGCGGCACAATCCAGCGGAAAAGTATGGGTCAACACCGACAGTGGCGTTTATCACAAGAGCGGGCGCTGGTACGGCAAGACCAAGTCCGGCAAGTTTATGACTGAGGATGAAGCCAAGGCTGCCGGCTACAAAGCTGCGGAAAAAGAATAATTAACTTCAAAATCAAAGGAGAGATCATGCGTAAAAATTTGATTGCACGTTTGTCGGTTGTTGTCTTCGCACTGACCCTGATTGCCGGCATGGCCACCAGCAGCTTCGCGCAAGCGTCGGCTTCGTCCAGCAAGAGCACAATGGCCCCGGACGCCTCAGCTGACCTGCTTGACATCAACACTGCCACCAAAGAACAACTGGATGCGCTGCCCGGCATTGGAGCTGCGTATTCGCAAAAGATCATTGACGGCCGTCCTTATGCCAAGAAAACGGACCTAACGCGAAAAAAGATCATCCCCGCAGCCACTTATAAGAAGATTGCGGACAAAATCATCGCGAAACAGAAATAGCAAATCACCCGGCGGTCGGCTCAAACCAGCCGCCGTATTTTTCAGGAGGCTGTATGGGATTCCTCGACGAAATGGCCAGCAAAGCAATCGGCTCTGTGATGGGTAGCAGCAATAATCCCATCGCCAGCCATATTATGGACGCCATCAATCAGCAGCCAGGCGGACTTACCGGGCTGATGCAAAATTTTCACGACAAGGGGCTGGGAAGCATCGCTAGTTCGTGGGTGGGAATGGGACAGAATTTGCCAATTTCCGCCGAGCAGATTCAGAGCGTGCTAGGTAACAGCGGAATGATGCAGCAGTTGTGCGCGAAAGCCGGCATTTCTCCGGAAGAGGCTTCTTCACACCTCGCGCAGTATCTGCCTGCCATTATTGACAAGTTAACGCCGCAGGGAAAAGTCGCATAGCTCTTCGTGCGTTGCTTTCATCCTCCGGCTGGAGGATAATTTCTTCACGCTGGTTCCGGTCCTCCCGCCGGCACGAGCAAGTGTGTGTCTTTAGTGAACCTGCCCAACTCCATCACGCTCACACGCATCCTCAGCATCCCTTTGCTGATTTGGATTCTTTCCACCAGCCGGTTTCAAGGAACCACTGGGGAGCAGGAGCTGTTGGCTTCAGCATTATTTATTGCGGCATCCATCACGGACGGCATTGATGGCTATTTAGCGCGTAAGCGCGGGCAGATTACGACGATGGGCATCTTGCTCGACCCGCTGGCCGACAAGTTGCTTATTGCCGCCGCCTTTATCACGCTGGTGCAATTCAATCCCAGCCTCGTTCCTGCATGGATGGCAGTCATCATCATTGGCCGCGAATTTTTGGTGAGCGGATTACGCTCCATTGCCGCCAATGAAGGCTTCACCATCGAAGCCAGTGATTTGGGCAAGTTCAAGATGCTCGTGCAGATTGTTTCCGTGGTGGCGGTGATCCTTGACCATCATTGGAAAGAGTGGCCGATTTACGGACCATACGTTTTCCCGGTGCACTGGATTGCGGTGATTTCCATCTGGTTCATGATGTTGCTTTCGCTGATTTCCGCCGGAGATTATTTCATTGCCTTCTGGTCGAAGATTGACCGGCAAGTGGTACGCAGCCGCAAACGTGCCTTCGTTCTGAGCCGGCGAAGGAAACGCAATGTCGCTGCAACCTGAGTTTCGTCCCCACGACCCTATTTCGCAAACAGACGTTGAGTTGAATGAGCGCGACCGCAAATTGCTATTAGCTATTGCGCATGCGGCAATTATTACAGCGCTAGACCAACGCGAGTTGGACTTGACTCCTCCGTCCCCTCCGCTAGAACAACATCGCGGTGTTTTTACCACGCTTTATCTGCATGAAACTTTGCGCGGTTGCGTCGGCTATGTAACTCCTGCGGTTTCCCTCTATCGTGCCGTGGCAGAAACCGCGCGGGCTGCCGCGTTTGAGGACACCCGATTCCCTCCGGTAAGCCGCCTCGAAGCCCCCGAACTCAAGGTCTCGCTGAGTGTGCTATCGCCTTTATTCGAGGTTTCTGCCGATCAAGTGGAAGTTGGCTGGCATGGTTTGTTAATCAGCCAACATGGACGCAGAGGCTTATTGCTCCCGCAAGTTCCACTCGAACATGGCTGGGGTCGCGTGACATTCCTTGAACAAACCTGCCGTAAAGCCGGGCTGCCCCTTGACGCCTGGCGGCACGGAGCCAAAATCGAGGCTTTCACCGCTTTGGTATTCGGAGAGGCTTAGACCACTGGGTAAAACTCCAGCCTCATGCACCCTAAGTGCACTTTACTGCAACTCGGCGTGGAACGCGGTTTCCCACCCCATCCCAAGGGCAAGTTGCATCGCACTTAAAATCAACCGCTTACATTCAGAACACTCCAAGGCAGGAGGGCGAGGGCTTTGGCCGGGCAAGTGCTATGGCAAGGGGTAAGTGAAAGAGGCCGTAACTCAAGAATGACCCTCAATCTTTGTTTTCGACAACTCGCCATTGGCCATTCCTTCAGCCGGAATGGCGCCTCGCATCGCCCTTCCTAATCACCTTCCACTAGCCTCTTTTGAATGGTGGCCCCAGAAATGGGGCCGCTTGTTTTTGTGAGTAATTTTCCCGCCGGCACTGTCTAAGTCTCCCAGTTTCGCCTTTCTGTAAATTCCCGGTTACACTGGAAAAAATATGCGCATCCACGTCTGCGTCTTTTTGCTGTGCGCCAGCAGCTTTGCCTCGCCTCAGAACCCTTTCATGCCCGCCGAACGGCCAGCAGAGCTACCGGTACAACTCAAGACTCAACTTCTGTCCATCCGCGATGCCGCGTTGCAGGATGACTATGCCTACAATCAATTGGCTCATCTCACAGACAACATCGGCCCGCGCCCAGGGGGATCCCTCCAGGCTCAATCCGCGGTGGAATATGTTGCTGAGCAAATGCGCAAGTTGGGCTTGGATGTACACCTGGAAGAGGCGATGGTGCGCCAGTGGCAGCGCGGAACAGACCTGGCCGAACTAGTTGCATGGCCGGAACAGACGCCGGGCACAACACAAAAAATTGTCGTCACCGCTCTTGGCGGCAATACTCCCACCCCGCCAGCAGGAATCACTGCGGATGTTATTGTGGTCAACAACTTTACTGAATTGCAGACCTTGGGACGGAAGAATGTGAGCGGCAAGATTGTGCTGTTCAATTTCCCCTACGACAAGCAGAAAGCCGCGAACGGCCATGCTGGCGATGCATACGGAGAAGCCGTCGCCTACCGGGCCATGGGGGCCAAGGCAGCAGCAGAAATGGGAGCAGTGGCGGCTGTAGTGCGTTCCGTGGGCAATGCCGATTATCGAATTCCGCACACGGGTTACAGTGTTCCCGCAGGCATTCCCGCCGGTGCCGTCACTGCCGAAGATGCCATGCTCATCGCCCGGCTTGCATCGCAAGGTGCAGTGAAACTTCATTTAACTCTCACTTCCACCGAGGGCCCGGAAGTAAAGAGCTATAACGTGATCGCTGAACTCAAAGGATCTGAACATCCAGAACAAGTTGTGATTGTCTCCGGCCATCTCGACTCCTGGGATTTGGGCACGGGCGCGATTGACGACGGCGCTGGAGTTGTCGTCGCCATGGAAACTGCTCAGCTCTTAGTGTCGCTGCACTTACGTCCAAAACGAACTTTACGGGTGATTGCGTGGATGGACGAAGAACACGGCGGCCGCGGGCATAATGCGTACGCAAAAGATTATGCCAGCGATTTTGTGAATCACGTTGCCGCAATCGAAAGCGATATGGGGGCTTCTCACCCATTGGGATTTGAGGTCAAGGCTGGAGCCGCAGGCTTAGCTCAACTCCGGCCAGTGGCAGAGATTCTGCAAGCCTTTGGCAGCAATATTCTTGAAGCGGTGAATTTCAGCCCAGGCGCGGACATTGCCCCGCTGGAGAGCGCTGGAGTTCCTGTTTTGGGAATCATGCAGGACAACCGGACCTACTTCAACTACCACCACACACCGGCGGATACACTCGACAAAATCGTTCCTCAGGAATTGCGGGAAAACGCGGCTGCCATGGCAGTCATGGGCTATGCCCTGGCTGAAATGCCTGATCCGCTGCCGCGATAATCGTCCCTTCAGACAGGGCCAAACGTGCGCCTAGAATCCTCTTGTCTATTTGACGCATCATAATCCCTGCGCATATGATTTTGGTTTCTCTGGACGGTTGGAAGACCTTCCATAGAGGACTGAAGGCGATTTTCAATGGACAAGAAGAAACTGGAATATTTTAAAAAGCGGCTGGAAACGCGGCAACAAGAGTTGCGGCGCACGGTCTCGCGCACTGAGCAGGATGGACGCACCGTGGATGAAGGCTCCGCACAGGATGTTGCCGATAAGGCTGCGAACTCCTACAACAAAGAATTTTTGTTTCATCAAAGCAACAACGACCGGCAACTATTGCAGATGGTGGATAATGCCCTTTCGCGTTTGCGCGAGGGAAGCTTTGGCGAGTGTATTTCCTGTGGCGAGGAGATCAATGCCAAACGCCTGGAAGCCGTTCCATGGACGCGCCACTGCATCGAATGTCAGGAGAAGCTGGAACAAGGGCTGCTCGAAGAAGCGCAGAAATAGGCATTGTTGCAGAAAATACCAGCCTGCGTGAAATCTTTGTTAAATTCACCGTCAGCAGGCGTTTCGCGTTTGACACCGCTTGCGAGCGGTTGCTATAGTCAAAATGTTCCCTTTGGACGCGGGTTTCATCACTACGTCCGACCGCTGGGATTGTCCGAGTTCACCCGCCAGGGTGAACCCACCACAACCTAAGACTCACGCCAGCTGTCCGCGCAGTGAACCCGAATCCGCCCCGCACTGTGTGCGAGAACACCGCAGAGAGGCCATGACCTTGCACGACGAAAATACCCACAACTCGAATTCCGCAACCGCAACCCAGGAAATGGAGCCAGCCGCTTCTTCCCTCGATCTGTCTGCCCATGAAGTTCCGGCCGACGCAACCACCACCCACGAACCCGAAGCTGGGGAAGACAACCATGCCGCTGCCGGCGAAGATTTCGCCGCCGCACTGGAGAACTTCACCACCGAAACGGAAGAGGCAGCCAGCGATGACAACGTCATTAAAGGCACGGTCCTTAAACTGACATCGTCACATGTGGTCGTGGACATTGGGGCAAAATCTGAGGGCATGTTGCCGCTCGAAGAAGTTCTGGATCACGAAGGAAAGCCGCGTTTCAAGCCCGGCGATGAAATTGACGTGATGCGCGAGAAGGGCCAAACGGAGGAGGGCTACATCAATCTCTCCTTCCAGAAGGCGCAGCGTTTGCGCGCGTGGGACGAGATCGAAAAAGCTTACACCGAAAAAACACCAATCGCAGCAGTGGTGATTGACCGGATCAAAGGCGGCTTGACCGTGGATATTTCCGGCGCCCGCGCTTTTCTTCCGGGGTCGCAGCTCGATCTACGCCCGGTACGCAACCTCGATCATGTGAAGGGGCAGGTCATTCAGGTTGCTGTTATCAAACTGAACAAAAAGCGCGGCAACATTGTGGTTTCGCGCAAGCAGTTGCTGGAAGAAGAGCAGAACGAAAAGAAATCCAAGACGCTGGAACATCTGGAGGAAGGCGGCATCACCACTGGCGTGGTGAAGAACCTCACAGAGTACGGCGCATTCGTGGATCTTGGCGGTCTGGACGGGCTGTTGCACATTACCGACATGTCCTGGGGGCGCCTCACGCATCCCCGCGATCTGGTAAACGTAGGTGACCAGATTCAGGTGAAAGTGCTGAAGTTCGACAAAGATAAGCAGCGTGTCTCTCTCGGCTTCAAACAACTCACGCCCGATCCATGGCTGGATGCAACACATCGTTATCCCGTTGGAGCGCACGTGAGTGGACGCGTCATCAGCGTGACCGATTACGGCGCATTCGTTGAATTAGAACAGGGCATCGAAGGCCTGGTCCACGTGAGTGAAATGACGTGGTCCAAGCGCATGAAGCATCCGTCGAAGCTGGTCAATGTCGGCGATCAGGTGGACTGCGTGGTGCTTAATGTGAACCCGTCGGAACGGCGTATCTCATTGGGTATGAGACAGTTGGCATCCAATCCGTGGGATGCGCTGCATGACAAATATCCTGTCGGCGCGACCGTCGAAGGGCGCGTGCGCAACCTGACCGACTTCGGCGCATTTATCGAAATCGAGGATGGTATTGACGGCCTGGTGCACGTGAGCAACCTCAGTTGGACCAAGCGCGTGAAACATCCTTCCGAAGTGCTAAAGAAAGGCGATAAAGTTCATGCCGTGGTTTTGGCCATCGAAGCCGATAAGCGCCGCTTGTCGCTGGGCGTAAAGCAGCTTCAACCGGATGTTTGGGAAAGCTTCTTCCAACAGCACAAACTCGGCGACGTGCTGCACGGCAAAGTCTTGCGTGTAGCCAGCTTTGGCGCATTCGTCGAAATCGCGGAGGGTGTGGAAGGCCTGTGCCACGTATCCGAAGCATTGGACGCAAATGCGCAGCAGCTCACGCTGGAACCCGGCCAGGAGCACGATTTTAAGATCATCAAAATGAACCAGTATGAGAAGAAAATCGGCCTCAGCATCAAGGCTGTCGGCGAGGAAGCTTCGCGTTCGGAAGTTGAAGCTTACAAGCATCCTGCTGCCAGCACTGGCGGTTCCACCATTGGAGACTTGATCTCTTGGAAGCGCGCCGGCAACGACAATAACTAAAGCGAATTCAATCGCAAAAAGAAGCCCGCCAACTCTGGCGGGCTTTTTACTTTATTGGATATCCGCTCTAGCGCGTGTCCACCCGCAGATTGATGTTCACCTGTTGGCGATTGTCGAACTGACTCACCGTCTTTGTATCGCTCTTCTTACCCTTGTACTGCGCGTAAATTTCGTAATCAGTATTCAGGGAAAGCGCGGGGAAATGATACGCTCCGTCTGCGCCGGTGATGTAGGTTTTCACGGCGTGGGTACGTGTATCCGAAAGATAGACCACGGAGTCAGACAGCGGGCCATCGCCGCGGTCCACGACTTTGCCGGTGAGTAAACGCCCGGCCTGGGCTTTGTCTTTATCTTTTGGAGTATAGGAAAAAGCGGCCGGCAAAATCGCCAGCAGCAGCACCAGTGCGACGATATTGGATTTCTTCACCGCTTCCTCCTGTTATGTTTCCCTATCTATTTTAGATGCAACCCAATGTCCACACGCTCATCTTTATCGAAGTGCACGTTGATTTCGTCAGCCGCCCGCAAAGCCTTCCCGCTCATGTCTTTAACGCCCTTGAGATCAGCGTACACAACATAATCAGCCGGTCCAGGAGGTAACCGTTGGGCCAGTTCGCCCCGGCGATCAGAAATCAGCTCCCAGTGTGACTTCTTCTGGTCGGCACGCCGGATGCGTACTTTTATGCCAGAAACCGCGTGGTTATCCGGTCCCCATACCGTCACAAAAAGCAGCGCGTAGGGCTTTTCTTCTACTTGTTTTTGCGCGAATGCAATAGGCGTAGCCAGCATATGCGACAGAATCGCATATCCTACAACCCCCAAAGCCAGTTTTAAGGAGAAACCACTCAGAAGGGAAGAATAAAACGCGGAAACGAATGCGGAAAATCGGCAAGGAGATGACTTATTCATCATCCTCGTCCGTTTCCACCTCCTCCTCGTCATCCTCGTATCCTTCTTCCTCGACCTGCTTCAACTCGATCGGACTTACAGTAATAATCTCGTAATCGTTTCCGCACTCCGGACAAGAGACGACTTCGCCTTCATCCACTGCATCCTCGTCAATGTCGAGATCCGTTTCGCACTCCGGACAGCTAATCATGATGACCTCCGCTTCATAAAATTGCCTGCTAAAAAATTAGATTTTCCTTGAGCGCAGGTCAAGGGCTTACAACAAAATTTTTACACAGGTTTTAAGTCTGCCACGGAATAGCAAATAAAGCTTCCAATTGAACACATTTTTGTGAATTTCTACAATGCCCCGGCTATGGCCCTTCGTGCATGCCTGGCATTCGGGCTACGCTCGGCGAACCTGATAAGATGACGGAAGAAACCCGACGAAACCATGCGCAGCTCGCGGACATTTTCTCTTAGCCTGCCGCCATTTACCAAAGCGGTGAAGTGGCTGATCATCATCAACGCCGCCGTTTTTCTGTTGCAGACGCTGCTGAAGGTTGCGAATTACGAGGTTTTCGACGCTACGCAGAGAATCCTGTCTCTTGTGCCTGTTTACGTCATGCACGGCTGGATATGGGAACTGGTGACGTATTCATTCCTGCACGCAGGGTTATTTCACATCCTCTTCAACATGCTCGCTCTGTGGATGTTCGGCGCCCAGCTTGAAATGGACTGGGGCCCGAAAAAGTTCACCGAATTTTACTTGTTCTGCGTCGTCGGCGCCGCGCTTACCACTATTGCTGTCGCTTACACCGGCGTGGGTGGAGTTTCTCCAGCGATGGGCACTGTCGGCGCTTCCGGCGGAGTACTGGGAATCCTGATGGCATTCGGCATCCTCTACGCCAACCAGGAAATCATGCTGTTCCCCATTCCGATTTCCATCAAGGCAAAGTATTTTGTAGCGGGACTGGTTTTTATCGAACTCATCAGCGCCATCAATGCGGCCGATCCGCGGGAGCGCGGCGACTCCGTGGCTTATATCGCACACCTCGGTGGACTCCTCTTCGGGTTTCTTTACGTACGCTTCGCACCACGTCGTGGACTGAGCTTTGGCGCTTCCGAACAATACTTTGGACTGCGCAATGGCTACTACCGTTGGAAACGCCGTCGTGCTGCCAAGAAATTTGAAGTTTATATGCGACAGCATGATCGCACCGTCAAGTTCGACGAGCATGGAAATTATCTTCCGCCCGAAGATGACAACAAAAACGGCGGCTCAAAGTCTGGCTGGGTGAATTAGCACACTAAATCCAGCTCGAACGAATGCTGCAATCGAGTTTGCGTTGTATTAAGCTTGCAGCTATGGACAACCCAACCTTGCGCGATTATGCAACGAGCGCTATTAAGTTTTGGGAGCCGCTGCGTATCGCTTACAATCTTGTTCTCGCTGTTATCGTGATCTGTTATTTCGCGATAGCATACCCAGCATCGAAAGCAGCACTTTCGCTAGATTTCTGCCTGGGCCTTTTCATTTTGGCAGTGATATCGAACGTAGCGTATTGTGCCGCTTATATCGTAGATATTTTCGCTCAAGCTTCCGCATTTCGCGACTTATGGTCTCGTTATCGCTGGTTGCTATTCGCAATCGGCACAACTTGCGCAGCGATTATCACTCGCTTTGTCGCGATGGGCATGTTTACCAAGATAGTGCGGTAAACGCTTCTGCAATCATATTCGATGCTTTTGCTTGTATCGCCTTCCCCTTGAAACCCAAATCATGTCCCGCGCCCTCCATTGGCAATAAAGTATGCTTCGCGGGAATTAAGCTCAACGCCGTTTCCATCTCCTCGATCGAACCAAAGGGATCTCTGGTTCCATGAACAAACAACGCCGGCGTCTTTAATTGGGGAAAGTGCTGCGTCCGCAACTGTTCTGGCTTCCGCGGCGGATGCAAAGGATAAGAAAGCAGAAGCAACCCCGAAACAATTGCCGGCTCTTCTGCGCAAAGCATGGTCGCTTGGCGGCCACCATAGGAATGTCCGCCGAGGAAAACCTGCCCTGTAACGATTCCGCGTAGCGCTGCAACCGCGTTCTTCAATCCGGCGCGATCTTGTTCGGCAAACCCTGGATGTGGCGGCCCAAACGGCCTTTTTTGTCGAAATGGCAAATCACAGCGCAGCACGGTCAATCCTCGATCTGCCATGGCCTGTGCAACAGCAACTAACAAGGGCGCATTGCAGTTCGCTCCAGCGCCGTGAGTAAGGACCAATCCGTCGCCATTGGGATTATCAGGTTTATGAAGAAATCCCCGAACCGGAGGATCGATGGTTGAATCTAAAAACGCTGCCATCACATCTCTTCCAGCGTTTCGTAAATCTTGATGATGCGGATTTCTTGCGCCAGCCGCGCCCAGCAGCGCAACGCCTCTTGGTCTTCGAGTGCGTCACGCTTGGCATCTTCCGATTTCCAATGCCGCAAGAGAACATATTGTGACTGCGCATCGCGATAAAGCTGGTCGCGGCTGTAACCACGGGCCGAGAGAATCCGCATCAATTCACGGATCGTGGCCAGCGATTTTTCTTCCATCCCCGGCAGTGCTTCATAAATCGCGATTGAGAAAACTTCAGCCATTTCGCGTCTTCCGTTTCTTTCCGCCAGCCACTACATGCAGCCGCATAAAGTTCGTTGAGCCAGAAGCCATTTGCGTTCCAGCCACCACGCCCATTACATTTCCGGTCTGCAAGCAGCCGCGCCGCAGCAATTCTTTTTCGGCAGCCGCAACCATGGTATCGGCATTTTCCGTCCGTTTGTGCCGCACCGGTTGCACGCCCCACAGCAGGTTCATGCGGTTGCACACCCGGTCCGACTGGCTGAAAGCATACACCCCGACCTTGGGACGGTATTTCGAAATCAACCGCGCGGTGTTGCCGGTTTCGGTAAAAATCGCGATCGCACCCATGGGCAAATCGTCGGCAGCGTGGGCCACAGATTCACAAATTGTCTCCGCAATGCTCAACGATGGCCGTTCGCGACGGCGGCGCACTTGCATACTCTCAGCCATACTCAGCTCGGCTTCCACGACGATTCTCGCCATCATCGCGACAGCCTCGCGCGGATATGACCCGCTCGCCGTCTCTGCCGAAAGCATGACTGCATCGCTGCCATCAAAAATCGCATTAGCGACGTCGCTCGCCTCCGCCCTTGTCGGGCGCGGGTTTTCAACCATAGACTCGAGCATCTGCGTAGCCGTGATTACCGGTTTGCGCCAATACGCCGACCGCTTAATCACATGCTTTTGAATGACCGGGACTTTCTCAGGCGGCATCTCCACGCCTAAATCGCCACGCGCCACCATTACGCCATCGCAAGCTGCGAAAATTTCCTCAAGATGATCAATTGCCTGCGGCTTTTCCAGCTTCGCAATCACGGGAACATCTCGTTTTTGGGCGCGAATAATCTTCTTCACGGAGAGCACATCTTCCGCCGAACGCACAAATGAAAGCGCAACTGCGTCCACTCCATGCTTGAGGCCAAACATCAAATCATCTCGGTCTTTTTCCGTGAGCGCGGGAATGGATAGAGCCACTCCCGGCAGGTTAATGCCCTTGTTCTCTCCCAAATATCCGCCATTAACGACTTCGCATAACACGTCTCGTCCGCGAATTTTGAGCACGCGCAATTCAATCAATCCGTCTGAAAGCAGGATTCGGGCTCCGGGCTTTACTTCCCGCGCCAGCGCTTTAAATGTCGTGGAAATAAGTCTGGGGGTGCCTTCTACATCGTCCGGAGTAATTGTGACTTGATTGCCGCTCTTGAGCAGCACAGGGGAACGGTCTTCCAACTTGCCGGTGCGGATTTTAGGCCCCTGCAAATCCTGCAAAATACAGATTGTGCGATTTTCCCGCTCCGCCGCGCGCCGCAAACGCTCGATGTGTACCGCATGTTCCGCGTGCGTTCCGTGAGAAAAATTCAACCGCGCCACATCCATGCCGCGCCGGATCAAATCCCGCATCGTCGCTTCGTCATGGCACGCCGGCCCGATCGTGCAAATGATCTTGGCCCGGCGCTCGCGCGAAGCCATGCCTTTGGCGGCGTGCGCCGTTGTCGTTTGCCTCATTCCAAAACCTTTCCTGGCTCTTAAGTGATTGTAAATGAAGGAAGTTTCTAGGAGGTTTACGAAGGGGATGGGTTATCGCCCGGATGTCCCCAGCGATGGCATCTCCCGCAATTCCTTGCCGAGCGATGCTCTTGGGAAGAGCATCGCATTGAACTCCGCGCCAACGAGGATGATGAGCGAAACCATGTACATCCAGACGAGCAGCGCGATGCCCACGCCCAGTGATCCGTAGAGAATGCTGTAATCGGCGTAGTGCTGTAAATACCAGCCAAAAGCCAGTGTCGCGCCGAACCACATTACAGTCGCCAGCGTTGCTCCCGGCAAAACACTATGCCACGGCTGCGTACGCGGGACCGCATTGTGATAGATAAGCGAAATCACTGCAATGCTGGTGAGCAGGGCCACCGTCCAGCGCAATACTAGCCCTAAGACCAGAATCAGCGGGCCCAGCGTATGCCCCATGTGGAAGAGCACACGCGCTTCAATGCGGTTACCGAACGCCACAAAGACCGTGGCGAAGCTTAACGGGACGCCAGCCATGATTACCAGACCAAAGGCGATAAACCGTTCTTTCACCAGTCCCCATGTCTTGGGCAACTGATAGCTGCGCCGGAAGCCCTCCATCCATGAAATGATCGCACCGGAGGCTGTCCACAGAGTCAGCAGGGATGCCGTAACCAGCAATCCTACCGGCCGTTGCAGAGACGACCCTTTCAGGTAAGCAATGGCCGTGGCCCCGCCCGCAGGCAGAATGCGGCCAACGGCATAAGAAATTTCCCGCAAATAGACTTCCGTCTTGCGCGAAGTCGCGAGGACGGAGCCGACTACCAGCAGCGCAGGGAAGAAAGTCAGAATGGAAGAATACGCAGACGCCTTGGCGATGGCGAAAGCGTCATGTTCAAACGCGCGCCAGAAAGCCAGCCGGAACAAACGTAAGAAGCGTAGAAGCAATGGCCCCAGAGTATGGCCCAGCGAAGGCTGGCGCAATGGGGAAATCGCGGTGGGTTCCCGATCCGGCAAATCCGGCCCGGGGATGTGCTGAGGATTTGCGTGCATAAAAAGAAGCAAAACTATGGGGCGGGCGGAATCGCAATTCGACCCGCCCCAGATTGCCTTCTATTACTCCGCTGCCATTTCCTCGGTCTCGCCTTCTGTACGCATCAGCTCGAGCGCGCGCTCGGCTTCCTCGTAAGCGGCAGAAACCTCCTCTTGCACCTTGGCAGCCGCCTCTTCCATTTCTGGCGAGAGACGGACGTTGCGGTAGTACTCCATGCCGGTTCCGGCAGGGATCAAGCGTCCCACGATTACGTTCTCCTTCAGGCCGCGCAAATGGTCCACTGCGCCCTGAATCGAAGCTTCCGTGAGTACGCGTGTAGTCTCCTGGAACGACGCCGCAGAGATGAACGAATCGGTCGAAAGCGATGCTTTCGTGATGCCGAGCAGCAGCGGCCGGCCCGTTGCCGGACGCCCACCCTCGCGGATCACACGCTCGTTCTCTTCGGTGAAGCGGAACTTGTCCACCTGCTGTTCCAGCAGGAACGACGTATCGCCCACATCTTCGACCTTGCGCCACCGCATCATCTGACGAACGATGACTTCGATGTGCTTGTCGCTGATGTTCACGCCCTGCAGACGATAAACTTCCTGGATTTCGTTCACCAGGTAAGACTGCAGTTCCTTTTCGCCGAGCACAGCAAGAATATCGTGCGGATTCAGCGGCCCGTCCATCAGCGGTTCGCCCGCCTTCACGCGCTCGCCTTCCTGCACGTTGATGTGAACGCCGCGCGGGACCGAGTATTCCTTCTCCGTTCCATTGTCGGCAACCACATACATCTTGCGCTGGCCCTTGGAAACTTCGCCGAATTTCACCGTGCCGTCAATCTCGCTTATGACCGCGGTTTCATGCGGCTTGCGGGCTTCGAACAATTCCACCACGCGCGGCAGACCGCCCGTGATGTCCTTGGTCTTCGTGGTCTCGCGAGGAATCTTTGCGAGCACGTCACCCGGAAACACCGTGTCGCCGTCCTGGATCATGAGGTGAGCGCGCGACGGCATCAAATAACGCTTGCCCGCCTTGCCCTTGATCATGATCGCTGGCTGGCGCTTCTCATCCGGCGAATCCGCAACCACATGCCGTGAAAGACCCGTGACTTCGTCTACTTCTTCGTGGAGGGTCACGCCTTCCTGCAAGTCCTTGAACTGCACGGTGCCGCCAATTTCGGTCAGGATCGAGAACGTGTACGGGTCCCACTCGACCATCACCTGGCCAAGCTGAACCGGATCGCCCTCGTTGACTTTCACCTTCGCGCCGTAAACCACGCCATAACGCTCACGCTCGCGGCCCTTATCGTCCACCACAGCAATCGAACCCTGGCGGTTCATCACCACCAGATCGCCGGTCTTGGACTTCACGGTTTGCAGTCCGACAAAGCGCACAGTGCCGTTGTTCTTGGCATCCAGGCGTGATTGCTCGGAGACTCGCGATGCCGTACCACCGATGTGGAAGGTACGCATCGTAAGCTGGGTTCCCGGCTCGCCGATGGATTGCGCCGCAATCACTCCCGTCGCCTCGCCCAACTCGACCAGACGGCCCGAAGCCAGGTTGCGTCCATAGCACATCACACAAACGCCGCGCTTCGATTCGCAGGTCAGCACTGAGCGAATCTTCACTCGCTCAATACCAGCCGCTTGCACTGCTCCCGCCAGCTCTTCCGTGATTTCCTGATTGATGTCCACCACAACGTTGCCGTCGTAGTCCTTCAGCTTCTCGAGCGACACGCGGCCCACAATGCGGTCACGCAATGGCTCGATGATCTCGCCAGCTTCCACGATTCCAGCAACGTAAATTCCATCCACCGTGTTGCAATCGTATTCGCTGATGATCACGTCCTGCGCCACGTCCACCAGACGGCGGGTCAGGTAACCCGAGTCAGCGGTCTTGAGCGCGGTATCGGCCAATCCCTTACGAGCGCCGTGGGTCGAGATGAAGTACTGCAACACCGTCAACCCTTCACGGAAGTTCGCCGTGATGGGCGTTTCAATAATTTCGCCCGACGGCTTGGCCATCAATCCACGCATGCCGGAGAGCTGGCGAATCTGCTGTTTCGATCCGCGGGCGCCCGAGTCAGCCATGACGTAAATCGGATTGATGAAGCCTTCCTTGTCTCGCTGCTGCATCTGCCCGAACATTTCATCGGCGACTTTCTCCGTGATGCCCGACCAGATTTCAATGACTTTGTTGTAACGTTCGCCGTTGGTGATGGCTCCGTCGAGATACTGCTGCTGCACCGCAACCACCTGCTTCTCGCCGTCTTTCACCAGCTGCTTTTTGTTATCGGGGATGACCATGTCATCAATGCCGATGGAGAGTCCAGCGCGCGTCGCAAAACGGAACCCGAGCGACTTCACTTCATCCAGCATCTTGACCGTCGTTTCCAGCTTGAAACGCAGGTAGCAATAGTTCACCAACTGGCCGATACCCTTTTTCTTGAGCAAGCCGTTGATGTATGGCATACCTTCGGGCAGGTGATCGTTCAGGATCGCCCGGCCCACGGTGGTGTTGATGTACTGTCGTTCGAAGTGCACTGGCTCGGTATGCGTGATGTCCTGATCGTCATATGCAGTCGTCAGATCCATCACTTCGCCGGAGTAGCGCAAACGAATCGGCGTCAGCGTTTCAATCTCGCCCGCATCCAGCGCGAGAAGCACTTCCTCTGTGCTGGCGAAGGCGCGGCCTTCACCCTTCGCCCCCGGCTTCGACTTGGTCAGATAGTAAAGACCCAATACCATGTCCTGCGTTGGAACGGTAATCGGATGTCCCGACGCCGGCGACAGAATGTTGTGCGAAGACAGCATCAACACGCTGGCTTCGACCTGTGCTTCCGGTGACAGTGGAATATGCACCGCCATCTGGTCGCCGTCGAAGTCGGCGTTGAACGCCGTACAAACTAGCGGGTGGATCTTGATGGCCTTACCTTCGACAAGCACCGGCTCAAAAGCCTGAATGCCCAAACGGTGCAGAGTTGGAGCGCGGTTCAGCAATACCGGATGGTCTTTGATGACCTCTTCCAGAATGTCCCAGACCACAGCTTCCTGCTGCTCGACCATTTCCTTCGCTTGCTTGATGGTCGTGCAATGTCCCGTCTGTTCCAGCCGGTGATAAATGAACGGCTTGAAGAGTTCGAGCGCCATTTTCTTCGGCAAGCCGCACTGGTGCAGCTTGAGTTCGGGACCGACGACGATCACCGAACGTCCCGAATAGTCCACGCGTTTGCCCAGCAGGTTCTGGCGGAAGCGGCCCTGCTTGCCTTTCAGCGTGTCCGACAGCGACTTCAGCGGGCGGTTGTTCGCGCCGCGCAGCACGCGGCCACGGCGTCCGTTATCAAACAGCGCGTCCACGGCTTCCTGCAACATGCGCTTTTCGTTGCGCACGATGACTTCAGGAGCGTGCAGATCCATCAGCTTCTTCAACCGGTTGTTGCGGTTGATGACGCGGCGGTAAAGATCGTTCAAATCCGATGTCGCGAAACGGCCGCCATCGAGCGGAACCAGCGGGCGAAGCTCAGGTGGAATGACCGGAATCACATCCAGAATCATCCAGTTCGGCTTGTTGCCGCTCTTGCGGAACGCCTCAACAACTTTCAGGCGCTTCGCGTACTTGAGCCGCTTTTGCAGCGAGTTCTCATGCTTCATCTTCTCGCGCAGTTCGCCGGACAAACCTTCAGTGTCCACGCGCTTAAGAAGCTCTTTAATCGCTTCCGCGCCCATCATCGCCTTGAAGCCGGCGGGGCGGTACTGCTGGTCAAGTTCCCGGAACTTGGCTTCGTCCTTGATGACCTCGCGCTCTTTTACCGGAGCGTCACCCGGCTCAACCACGACGTACGCTTCGAAATAGAGCACGGACTCAAGATCGCGCAGCGAAATGTCCAACAGATGCCCAATACGGCTGGGCAGGCCCTTAAAGAACCAAACGTGCGAACACGGCGACGCCAGCTCGATGTGGCCAAGACGCTCACGGCGCACCTTCGAGAGCGTGACTTCCACGCCGCACTTATCGCAGATCACTCCGCGATGCTTCATGCGTTTGTACTTGCCGCACAAACACTCCCAGTCGGTGACCGGCCCGAAAATACGGGCGCAGAATAGGCCGTCCCGCTCCGGTTTGAAGGTGCGGTAGTTGATGGTTTCCGGTTTGGTGACTTCGCCATGCGACCAGCTCCGGATTTTTTCCGGAGAAGCCAGGCTGATGCGAATGGCGTCGAAATCAGCTACAGGATTTGCCAAATCAAAGGGGCTCGAACGAAACAAGGTGTTCCTCCGCTTCCTGCGGTCATACGCTGCCGCGGTCGGCTCCCGATTTTGCCTTCAAATCTCTTTTCCGGGGCGGCAACTCGGGAGCGAGGTTGCCGGCCGGTTTTTCTAATCTTGTTTTGCGTGGGCCGGATGCAACGATGCAACCGGCCCATCGCCATTAATCGGCTGCCGCAGAGCTGGTAGTTCCCATTACCGGCTTCTTGTCGCCTGCTTTGATCAACTCGACATCAAGACAGAGCGATTGCAGCTCGCGAATCAACACGTTGAACGACTCGGGTACGCCCGGTTCCATGGCGGCTTCGCCCTTCACGATGGCCTCGTAAATCTTCGTACGGCCATACACGTCGTCGGACTTTGCCGTCAGCAGTTCTTGAAGAATGAAGGCCGCGCCGTAAGCTTCGAGCGCCCAGACTTCCATTTCTCCGAAGCGCTGTCCGCCGAACTGCGCCTTGCCGCCCAAAGGCTGCTGCGTGATGAGCGAGTACGGCCCGATGGAACGCGCGTGAATCTTGTCGTCCACCAAGTGCGACAGTTTAAGCATGTAAATGTAACCAACCGTGACCGGCTGCTCGAACTTGTCACCCGTCATGCCGTCGTAGAGAAACGTCTTGCCCGACTCCGGCAATTTCGCGCTCTTCAGCAACGCCTTGATTTCGGTTTCGCGCGCGCCGTCGAACACCGCCGAGCCAGTGAAGACTCCGCGCTTCAATGTCGGCGCAACTGCCATCAATTCTTCATCGCTGAGATCAGCGACCGTGTCCGCCAGGACCGTGTCCTTGAACAACAATTTCAGTTCACGGCGGATGGCTTCTTCTTTAGAGTTCTCCGCGAGCATGGCGGTAATTTTCTTGCCTAGCTCGTGGCCGGCCCATCCGAGGTGCGTTTCCAAAATCTGTCCCACGTTCATACGGGAAGGAACGCCCAGCGGATTGAGCACGATTTCCATCGGTGTGCCGTCTTCGAGGTAAGGCATGTCCTCTTCCGGCAGGATGCGGGCAATGACGCCCTTGTTCCCGTGACGGCCGGCCATCTTATCGCCCACGCTCAGCTTGCGCTTCATGGCGATGTAAACCTTAACCAGCTTGATCACGCCCGGCGGCAACTCGTCGCCCTTGGTGAGTTTGTCCTTGCGCTCGTTGACGATCTTCTTCAGAACGTCAATCTGGCGCGAGGTCATTTCCTCGATTTCGTCAATCTGCTCGTTGACCCGCGGATCCTTGTCCGCATACTTAATACGTTTCAAGTTGCGAGTCGAAATGCGCTCAATCGTGTCGCGATCGAGCACGGCATCTTTCGTCAGCAGGCGTTTGTTGGTGCGCTCGTCGTGCAAATCCGCCTGCACAACTTTGCCGCCCAAAATGTTTTCCAGCCGCTTCAGCCGCTCGTCGGTCAAAATTCGGATTTCATCCGACAAGTTCTTTTCCAGCTTGGCCACCTGATTGGCTTCGATCGATTTCGCGCGTTCATCTTTTTCCTGCCCTTTGCGGGAGAAGATCTTCACGTCCACGATCACGCCCTCGATACCCGGAGGACAGTAGAGTGAAGCGTCGCGCACATCGCCGGCTTTTTCACCGAAGATGGCCCGCAGCAGTTTTTCTTCGGGCGTGAGCTGGGTTTCGCCCTTTGGCGTTACCTTGCCCACCATAATGTCGCCCTGCTTCACAGTGGCGCCGATACGGATTACGCCTGCTTCATCCAGATTACGCAGCATGGACTCGCTGACATTAGGAATGTCGCGCGTCACTTCTTCCGGCCCCAGCTTGGTGTCACGGGATTCGATTTCGTACTCCTCGATGTGCACCGAGGTGTAGTAATCCTCTTTCACCAGCTTTTCAGAGACGAGAATCGCGTCTTCGAAGTTGTAGCCGCGCCACGGAGTGAAGGCCACCAGCACGTTTCGTCCAAGGGCCAACTCACCATGATCGGTGCAAGGCCCGTCAGCCAACACCTGACCTTTGGTGACCCGCTGCCCTTTCACCACAACCGGCTTCTGGTTGATGCAAGTGTTCTGGTTGGAGCGCTTGAACTTGGTCAGCTGATAAATATCGCTGCCCACTTCGCGCGAAAGCTGTCCGGGATGGTGCTCACCCTCGACGCGCACGATAATGCGTTCCGAGTCCACCGAGTCGATCACGCCGTTACGCTTGGCGAGAATGACCGCGCCGGAATCGCGTGCGGTCACGCCTTCCATGCCGGTGCCCACAATGGGGGCTTCGGCACGGAGCAACGGCACCGACTGACGTTGCATGTTGGCGCCCATCAATGCGCGGTTCGCGTCATCGTGCTCAAGGAACGGCACGAGAGACGCCGCAACCGAAACCAACTGTTTGGGGCTGACGTCCACGTAGTCCACTTCTTCGGCGGAGACGAGTACAAAGTTACCGGCTTTGCGGGCATTGACCAGATCGCCCACGATGCGGCCTTTCTCGTCGAGTTCGACGTTGGCCTGCGCGATGACGTGGCGGTCTTCTTCCCACGCCGACTGATAGAACGAGAACGGCTCAATCTCAATCTGCCGCTTCCGCTTGTCTTTCAATTCTGCGTTGAGCTTTTCCAGTTCGTGTTTTTCCAGGTGATCGCCGACCTTCAAATCACTGTCTCCGGCATTGACCACGCTGACGTAATCCAGCACCTTGCCGCCCTTCACGCGTCGGTAGGGCGACTCAATGAAGCCATAGTCGTTGATGCGTGCATAGCAGCTCAACGACGAAATCAATCCGATATTCGGGCCTTCCGGCGTTTCAATCGGGCAGATACGGCCGTAGTGCGTCGGGTGCACGTCGCGTACTTCGAATCCTGCGCGCTCACGCGACAGACCGCCCGGCCCCAGGGCCGAAAGACGACGCTTGTGCGTAATCTCAGAGAGCGGATTGGTCTGATCCATGAACTGCGAAAGCTGGGATGATCCGAAGAATTCACGGATCGCAGCCATCACCGGCTTGGCGTTGACCAAATCGTGCGGCATGGCCGTGGACATTTCCTGGTACACGGACATCTTTTCTTTGATCGCGCGTTCCATGCGGACCAGGCCGATGCGGAACTGGTTTTCCATCAACTCACCGACCGCGCGTACACGGCGGTTGCCAAGGTGATCAATGTCATCCACCGTGCCAATGTTCTTGCGCAGCTTAAGCAGGTAGCGGATGGTGCCGTAAAAGTCCGCCGGCTCCAGCGTGCGGTTATCGAGGCTGCTCGCATCCTGATTTTCGAACAGCTTGATGTTGAACTTCAGACGGCCCACGCGCGAGAAGTCATA
>JAJPHW010000154.1 GCA_021325035.1 Terriglobia bacterium | reverse complement strand
GAAACTGAGTCACCATTTCCCGAGAATTCCGGCGTGGTGCTCTGTTTGACCGCTTCGGGAATGGAAGTTCGGGTTAAAGGGATGGTTCAGGTTATGCATCCCAACCACGGCATGGGCATTGAGTTTGCCGCCCGTACTGCTGAGCAACGCCAACAAGTTACAGAATTTATTGAATTTCTGACCAGCCGTCCGGGCACGATGCCGGAATTGCTGGTATCGCCGGGGCCACTGCATGCCAACATCTCGAACGATCTGGCCAGCCATCCCGGTAACGATGGCCACGATATTGAAGATCCTTTGCTCGACCTGCTGCGCAATCACCACGATTTAACGCAGGAGCAGTTCCTCGCCCAACTTCACCAACAGCGAAATTCTGAAGTCGCGTCATCCTAAAAACCACAGAAATAAGAAAGGCTCGCACGCCGTCTCTCGTGCGAACCTTTGAAGCCTTTTACGGCTTTGTCCCACTTCGTTGAATTGAAGATAGTGTTTTTGTATTGCGCTTAAGTTTCAGCAAGATGAATGTTTTGTAAACATTTGTAGCTAAAACTGGGGCTTTCCCACATTTTCCGCAGGATTTCCGCAGAAAATAAGGGTTTTACCGCGCTGCCGGTTTCCACTTATTCAGAAATACAAGCAAATCCGCCGGCGCAAGAGAACGTGCATTTTCAAACTCGCCGTTAGTCTGGCTGTAGAGCAATTTCCCTTTGTCGTCTAGCACGGCCAAGCCCGGAACACCTTTCTTCAAGGGGACGTTATATTGCGCAGCAAGGTCGAGGTTCTTGTCATACTGCCCGATATCCACGTGGACGACTTCGTAGTTTTTTTCGATCACGGGAGCAAGATCAGGCCGGTGAAACGCCAGATCGAGCACATGGCAGTCATAGCACCAGTTGCCTCCGAAAACCAGGATCACACGCTTGTGCTCTTTGCCTGCATGCTCAATCGCCTCTTTGATTTCGGCGTGTGCGTCGGTTCCAGGATGGTAGATGTCTTTGTCGGTCGAAGCCGGCTGTTGCAAGCGCATGGCGTCGGTGCGCTTGAGCGCGACAATCTTCCACTGATCACCCTGCTGCTGCCACACTTGGCCCACGGTGATGTAAACCGGGTGGCGCGGCGGGCCGGCAGAATCGACTTCGACCTGCATAACAATCTGCTTGATTCCTGCGCTGGGCGCATCGGATTGCGTCACAGCAATTTTCAACCCGCGCGGCTTCAAGCCCGTCCAGAAGGAAATGTCCTGATCCGCACTCAAAGTAACCTTCCCCACGGCGACTTGGGTTGGCGGCGCCACGCTGTAAAACGTTTTCAACGCGGCCGGGTTGGCGGCGCGAACGGCGTCCTGCCATTGGCCGAGCGGGCCGAAATCATCGCTTTGGGCGACGGCCAACGTAGTTAGGCAAATAATGAATAAAAAAGCGAATATGTAGCTGGCACGAATCGAACGGAAATTCATGGAGTCGTCCTTTATCTTTCTTCCTGCATTTAATATACAGACGCACGCGAACGATTTCGGTTGCGGGAAGATGGTTAGCCCATAAACATTCCCTAACCACATTGTCATCCCGAAGGACTGCGTTTGTACCAGCAGGCCGAGGGATCTCGCGTGTAGCATCTGAGCACTCCGTGCAATATCCCTCGCCTCGCTGGTGAAAGCGCGAGGCTTTGGGATAACAACGTTAGTGTCAAGATATGAATGTGATGCAGCGAATTCTGATTGCGACATCAAACCCGGGTAAGTTGCGCGATTTGCAAGGCGCAGCGCGTCCGCTGGGCTTGCAAGTCGAATGCATCCCAAACTTTGCCAATCTTCCTTTGGTGGTAGAAGACGGCCAGACATTCGAAGAGAATGCGCGCAAGAAAGCCGAAGAGTATAGCTTGCATGTTCGCGGAGAAGTCGTGCTGGCGGACGATTCGGGCCTCGAGGTGGACGCGCTTCGAGGAGAGCCCGGCGTCCACTCAGCGCGCTATGCCGCCGACGAACCGCATTTAGCCGACGCCAACACCGACGACGAAGCCAACAACGCCAAGCTGATTCGCGAGATTAAGAAAATTCCTCCGGAGAAAAGAACCGGACGGTTCGTCTGCGTAATCGTCGCCGCACAAGACGGAAAGACTTTGGCGACTTTTCGCGGCAAAGCCGAGGGTGTCATTCTTGAAGGTCCTCGTGGAACAAACGGCTTCGGTTACGATCCGCTGTTTTACTTTCCGCAGATTGACAAGACCTTCGCCGAACTAAGCGCGGAAGAGAAGGCAAAATACAGCCATCGTGGGGCGGCATTTCGAGAATTTCTGGCCTGGTACCGTGTCAATTCGGCGCTGGGCAATTGAGCTGCCAAAGCCCACCAAATATACACTTTGTACTTATAACTATGTACATCTGATTTCCCATTTCGGGAAACGTTCGCAAATGCGTTTTAGAGCCTCCCTGAACGATTTAGGTCGCGCATGCGCCCTTTGAGTGACGACAAGCGAGATCGCCGCTCCTGGGCCGTTCTAAGCGTGAAAAATGGGATTCGACTGATCGTTCGGGAGGTGATTTTGCACGCGGGAACCGCACCCAACATCGCTCCAACGAAGAATCAATCACTTGCACGAAGTGTCAATAACTTACGCGTCTAACAGCCCGACCCCTGTCATCCTGAGAGCCCGCGCTTTGCATCGCGGGCCGAAGGATCTCGCGCGGAGCGACCGCACAAATCCGGTCATCCCAGCTTGTCATTCTGAGGCTGGTGACGCGTGTTCTTTGACGGGACTGAGTGCGACGCCCTGCATCTTTGGCAATAAATACGCTTGACGTAACGCGTATTTATTGTTACCTTAAGGGCCATGATTGTCAGCTACCGCGACAAGCGGACGCGAGCTTTCGCCAATGGCAAATGGGTCAAGGCGTTCTCCGGGTTCGCGCGGGCGGCACGAATGAAACTGGATCGGCTCGAAGCTGCCATGTCACCCGGTGATCTAGCGGCTTTGCCGGGCAATCGCTTTGAATCCTTGCACGGTGACCGCAAAGGCCAGCACAGCATTCGGATAAACGATCAATGGCGGATTTGTTTCGAGTGGGCGGATGGCGCGCCGGGGCCGTCCAACGTGGAGATCGTTGACTATCACTAGGAGTACAGCTATGACACTGACGGCGATTCATCCCGGGGAGCATCTGGCGGAAGAACTTGAAGCGCTCGATATGAGCGCGGCGGAGCTCGCGCGCAATCTGAACGTGCCCACCAATCGGGTTACGCAAATCCTGAACGGAACGCGGTCAGTCACGGGCGACACGGCCTTGCGCCTTGGCCATTTTTTCGGCACCAGCGCACAATTTTGGTTGAACCTGCAGAGCCTTTATGACCTTAGACTTGCGCAGGAAAAGGCCGGAAGATCGATTCAGTCGCTGCCCCGGCTCAAACATGATGCTGTTCACGCGTGAAATGGTCGCGCGGAGAGGCAATATCCGAAACGCATCTACCGCGCGGGGGTCATCTGCTCGAAGCTGCCATTCAAATAGCGATTCGGGTCAAAGTTCGGATCGTTCGTGTGTACATACGTTCCGTAGCCGTCGGTCCAGTGATAGTTGTAATCGTTGTACTGATCAGACACCTGGCCGTATTGGTCCTCCATGTGCTCCGTGCCGCGGATGTTCTGGTCGAAGTCGTCCGCCCGCTTGTAGAAATCCTGGTTATCGCTGGAAGTGTATGACGATTTCTGTTGCGCGCGATTTTGGGCGGCGAGGTTCGCGTCAATGTTCGCCATGAATTGATTGCTTTGCGCGGTGAGTTGGCGGCTGCGCTCGCCCGCAGCCTGAATTCCGGCGTAGTTGCGCGCCATGGCTTGCTGATAATACTGCCCCTGCATCTTCTTCACTTCGGCCACGCGCTCTTGCCAGCCCGGGTTTGGGTCTATCGACGTAGCCACAAAGCCAAGCACCGGACGCACCGATTCAAGTTTGCCTGATTTTGCTCCCATGCTGTGGACTAAAAGCATCGTGCGATGAAATTCGCCGATGCGGCCATTGGGCGACGACAAGCGCTGTATCGGCGTCATAAAGCCGTAGAACTCTTCATCTACTGGAGCGCCGTTCATTTCGTAACTCACTCGCATGCAAATGCCTTCGCCCTCGGGCGCCGGCCCCTGAGTGAATACTTTGGGAAAAGCCTTGGGCAAATCTTTAACCGGACGATAGCCCAGAACTTTTAAATTCTTCATGCCGGCGCGGTTTGGGCCGATGACGAACTTCACCATCGCCACCGGAAGCGTCACGTTGGGATAGTGAACGCCGCCGATGCCGACGTGCCCGTAGGGCGGATGGTCATGCGCAGGATCGAGCCAGACAAATAAGTCCGCGGGAAAGAATTCAATCCATTCGCTGCCGTCCGGCGATTCGGTGCGCGCCGAAACCCGCACGGGAACGTAGAAGTCGTTGTAGTTCCAGACAACTTTGCTGGTGGACTTCCATCCCTCGGGAACGGCGAGGCGGGAGACGACGAGCCCGCCTTGCTGGGTGTCCACCACTTCGTAGGGGTGGAATTTAACTTTGGGCGTGGATGGCGCTGGTGTTGGCTTCTTCGATTGCGCGACGCAGGCCGCGAGCATGAACAATGCGACAACCATCGCATAACTACGACGGACGAGTGGCATAGAGTATGTCCCCAAGTTTAGTGACAGAAACTTTGCTCTATGGCCGATGCGCTTGTCAATTCTGCGGAGGGAGTAGTGCGTTGCAAGTAACGGTGTTAACTTAAAGCTTGTCATCCTGAGAGCCCGCGCTTTTCTTCGCGGGCCGAAGGATGACAAGTTGTTGAAAGTGAAAAATAGACGAGCAGCCCCGCCTTGACTTCCCTTCTCTTGCGCCAGGATAATAAAAGGTTATCGTTTATCTCTGGAACGCATAAGCAGTCAGCGGGGAGCAAGACATGGCTGAAACGGCAGGGGCGGAAAAAGTACACAGCGGGGCGCAAGCGCCGCGGGCCTTCACTTCCAATCCCCTGATTACGCTGTGGAGCACGGTCATCGGCAAGAAAATTGTGATGGCTGTAACCGGAGCGGTGCTCGTAGGCTTCGTCATCGCCCACATGGTGGGCAATCTTAAAATCTTCGAAGGCGCCGATGCGATTAACACATACGCGCATTTTCTTCGCGTGGTCGGCATGCCGGAGCTAGGCTACGGGCAACTGCTCTGGATTGTGCGTTCGGTGCTTTTGCTGAGCGTTATTCTGCACATCATCGCCGCCTGGCAGCTTACCTTGATGAACCGCGCGGCGCGTCCGGTGGATTACAAGATACGCGCGAACCAGGAGTCAACTTGGGCTTCGCGCACCATGCGCTGGGGCGGAGTGGTTCTGCTCGTCTTCATCATCTTTCACATTCTGCACTTTACGATGGGCGTTGTCGGTTTTCAGCCGGGGCAGTGGCAGGACCTGGCCGTTTATCAGAATGTGGTCGCGGGATTTTCGCTGTGGCCGGTTTCAGCCTTTTACATCATTGCAATGGCCGCGCTCTGCCTGCATCTTGATCACGGCATCTGGAGCGGAATTCAGACGCTTGGCTGGAACACGCAGCGGAACCAGTCGAAGATTCGCATGGCTTCACGCGTAATTGCAGTCATCGTTTTTCTCGGATTCATTTCTGTCCCGGTGAGCGTGCTGGCCGGCTGGTTAAAGTAAGGCAAGGGAGAAATTTTTGCTCGACGCACATATTCCATCTGGCCCGATAGAAAAAAAATGGGACAAGCGCCGCTTTGAGATGAAGCTGGTAAATCCCGCAAACCGGCGCAAACACTCGATTATTGTTGTCGGCTCGGGACTCGCGGGCGCTTCGGCCGCGGCCACGCTCGGCCAGCAGGGCTATCATGTCCACTGCTTTACCTATCACGATTCGCCGCGGCGGGCACACTCAATCGCCGCGCAGGGCGGCATCAACGCGGCCAAGAATTATCGCAATGACGGCGATAGCGTACAGCGCCTTTTCTATGACACGGTAAAGGGCGGCGACTTCCGCTCTCGCGAAGCCAATGTCTATCGGCTGGCGGAGATCAGCGTCAACATCATTGACCAGTGCGTGGCCCAGGGAGTTCCCTTCGCCCGCGAATACGGCGGCTTGCTCGATACAAGGTCTTTCGGCGGTGTGCAAGTACAAAGAACATTTTATGCGCGGGGGCAGACCGGGCAGCAGTTATTGCTGGGCGCTTATCAAGCATTGGAAGAACAGATTGCCGCGGGCAACGTCCGCATGCATACGCGCTGCGAAATGCTCGACGTGGTCATGGTCGGCGGACGAGCGCGGGGCATCATCACGCGTGATTTACTGACCGGAAAGATCGACGCGCATGCGGCCGATGTAGTGGCGCTGTGTACCGGCGGATATTCGAACGTCTTCTTTCTTTCGACGAACGCCATGGCATGCAATACCAGCGCGATCTGGCGGGCGCACCGGCGGGGAGCATTGTTTGCGAATCCGTGCTTCACACAGATTCACCCCACGTGCATTCCCCAGAGCAGCGAGCATCAGTCGAAGCTGACGCTGATGTCTGAGTCGCTGCGCAATGACGGCCGCGTCTGGGTGCCAAAGACGAAGGGCGATAATCGTCCGCCAAACCAAATTCCCGAGGGCGAGCGTGATTACTATCTCGAACGCCGTTATCCGAGCTTTGGCAATCTGGCTCCGCGAGATATTGCTTCCCGAGCAGCGAAGGAAGTTTGCGATGAAGGCCGAGGCGTAGGACCGGGAGGGCGCGGCGTTTATCTCGATTTCGGCGATGCGATTCGGCGGCTCGGGGAAGAGAATGTGCGCGAGAAGTACGGCAACTTGTTCGACATCTACGAAGAGATCACCGGCGATGACGCTTACAAGAGCCCGATGCGGATTTATCCCGCGCCGCATTACACCATGGGCGGCTTGTGGGTCGATTACGACCTAATGTCCACGCTGCCGGGGTTGTTTGTGGGCGGCGAGGCGAACTTCTCCGATCACGGCGCGAACCGGTTGGGAGCGAGCGCATTGATGCAAGGCCTGGCCGATGGGTATTTCGTGTTGCCGGCGACCATCCCTAACTATCTTGCTAGCAATAAGTTCGACAAAGTCGACACTTCGAACCCGGCATTTGCGCAGGTAAAAGCTGAAGTCACGGAGCGGTTGCAGAAGCTCCTAAGCATTAAAGGCAAGCGGACGCCTGATTCCTTCCACCGTGAACTGGGCACGCTGATGTGGAACAACTGCGGCATGGCGCGCTCGGAAAAGAGTTTGACCGAGGCGCTTCAGAGAATTCCGGCGCTGCGCGACGAGTTCTGGAACAACTTGAGCATGGTGGGCACGAACGAAGAGCTGAACCAGTCGCTCGAAAAGGCGAACCGCATCTCTGACTTTATGGAACTCGCCGAGCTTATGTGCCTTGATGCCCTCGAGCGCAAAGAATCCTGTGGCGGGCATTTCCGGATTGAGAGCCAAACGCCGGACGGCGAAGCGCAGCGAGACGATGAGCACTTTTCGTATGCGGCGGCGTGGGAGTGGACGGGCACGGGCAAGAATTGGGCGGTGCAAAAAGAGCCGCTGACGTTCGAGGAAGTCCATTTGGCGCAAAGGAGTTACAAGTAAGCATGAAACTTACGCTTAATGTCTGGCGGCAGGCCAGCGCGAATCGCGCCGGCTCCTTTGTGACCTACGAGGTTTCCGGCATCACGCCGGATATGTCCTTCCTCGAAATGCTCGACGTGCTCAATGAAGATCTCCTGACCAAAGGCGAAGCTCCGGTAGCGTTTGAGCATGATTGCCGCGAAGGCATTTGCGGGTCTTGCGGATTTCTGGTGAACGGTAAAGCGCACGGCGGACATAAGGGCACGACGATTTGCCAGCTCGCGATGCGCTTCTTCAAAGATGGCGATTCGCTGACGCTGGAGCCGTGGCGGGCAAAGGCCTTCCCTGTTATTCGCGACCTGGTAGTGGACCGGTCGTCCTTTGATCGAATTATCCAGTCTGGCGGATTCATCACAGTCCCCACGGGCAGCGCGCCGAATGCGAATGCGATTTTGGTGCCGAAGGAGAATTCCGACACGGCGTTTGATGCAGCTGCATGTATCGGTTGCGGAGCTTGCGTGGCGGCTTGTCCAAATGCCTCGGCGATGTTGTTTACTTCCGCGAAAATCACGCACTTGAATGTTTTGCCGCAAGGGCAGCCGCAGCGCGACCAGCGATCGTTGAACATGGTCGCGGCGATGAAGGAAGAAATGTTTGGGACTTGCACCAATCACGGCGAATGCGAAGCGGTTTGCCCGAAAGAGATTCCGCTGGAATTCATCGGAAAGATGAACCGCGATTTGGCGCGGGCGGTGTTCAAGCGGCGACGGGAGCCGATTCCGGTGAGTCCTCTTGTGCAAGAGGCGATGCAGAAGTAAGGGGATGCCTGCAACCACGTTGTCAGGTTCATGCCTCCCACCCTTTCGCAAAAAACCCCCGAGAGGTTAGGCACCCTCAGTTGAGAGAGTGCGAATTTAAGACACAACCCTGCAGCTGGTCTGGCTTATGTCTCTGGGCAGAATATTTGCGATCGCTACGGTCGGCGTTTTGATCGGATTCAGCCTCGTCGGATGCACAAGGCATTTAACCAACGATCGTCTCACCGGCGAGTATCGCGTTAGCGGAGACTG
>JAJPHW010000108.1 GCA_021325035.1 Terriglobia bacterium | reverse complement strand
CTTAACCCACGCATAACCCCTCCCCGTTCTCAAAATGAATTCTTTTATGATTCCGTAAAAAACTCGCCAGACAATCGGCAGATCCGCTGCCTGGCGAGTCGAGTTGTCATTTGAAACGGCCCTGTTTCTTGTCGGCCATTTCTTTCACATCAAACTAGCTGCCAGATCCGCAGGAGCAAATGCCTTTGCCGCTGCCAACCAGGGCGATGCCGTAGCACTGCTGTTGCAGCGCGTTCAGTTCGTTCGCGGAATAGTTGCCCGCGTCCGGAGATACGCCTTCAGTCAGCGTACCGTTGTTCTGGATGTGGGTGGTCCACTGACGAATTGTGGCGACTGGGTTGACGGCGGTGCCGCCGCTGCCGGGATGTCCGTCAGGCAGCGCGCAGGTATGTCCGGTTTGCGATGCCGCGGAAATTACGGCAAGGCTGCCGCTGGTCGGAGAAGTTCCGGTCAACGGGTTGCTGTTCAAGTCGGTATTCAACGAAAAAGTGCGCAGATCGTTGGGCGACAATGGGCAGCTGCAGCATTCCGACAATTCTTCCTGCGAGTCGAATACGTAAATGTCGGCGCAAAGCCAGGCATAAGCGGTGCCCGGATTGACCATGCGGATGGTTGCGTCCGCTGAGCCGCCGGCATTGGCGTAATAGTCGACTTTGTACGTATCAGCGGCAGGTTGGCCAGCTGCGGCCCAAGCGCTTCCTGCCATCAATACGAATGACGCTACGAGCGTACAGATGCAAAACAATTTTGTTCGTGACATGCTTCCTCCTTAGAAATGGCGCCCTTGCCGGCAGGGGGAGGGTGCGCTCGGCTTACTGCGGACGCTGCACGCACTCTATCCTTACCTGAGACGTTTACAAGTCCCCAGGTTCACTAATCCCGATTCCTTACGTCGAGGAGTTAGCCAGACGGACTACGCCACGACCGCTACTCGCTCCATCCTGCGAGCCGGCAATCTTTCCAATGATGCCGGAACGGGTCGAAACATCCATTTTGACCATCACAAGCCGGATAAAAGCTTTTACGGTGTTTGGGCTGATTTTCATCCGTTCTGCAATTTCTTTACTGGTCAACCCTTCAAGCAACAAGCCCACCGTCTCCTGCTCGCGCGGTGTGAGACCGAAACGCTCGGAAATCTCTCGTAGCGTCACCATCCCGTTGGAGTTCCTTTCCAGCAACAGGACCAACGCTGGTGTGTGTGGGGGCAGATCTTTCCCATTGCTGCTCAGAGGAAAACAACGGCATAAATAAGTCCGGTTTTCTGAACGGAATTGCGGGACAAATTTGCTGCCGCTCGCGCCGCGACGGTCCAGCAATCGTGACCGGATACGGTTGCTCACCCAGTCTTCCAAGTGAGCGATTTTTTCCGGACGTTCCGGAAAGGTAAGTATTTGTATCGCTTCGGCATTCGAAGCGACTAGGTTGCACGAAGGATCAACAACTACGAGCCCGGTTCGCGCCGCAGAACTTAGAGCGTGCGATTTCCCGTTATGCATAACACCTTCTCTCAGCGTCCCCCTCTGCCGATTCATGGATCGGGGCTGTTAGGAAATTCCCCGCGCCAGATTGCAGCAGTCAGATTGTTTTCGCCTACCCCGGGTTTGACCGGGACTACTTACGTCAATAAGAGAGTTTTTATTTCCCGCGCGGTTAGCGTTCCCAGCTTTTTGAACAACACCGCGTTCTAGTTGCGCATCCAGATTCCTTTGGGGGAAGGAATCTATTTCTTTGGACCATCATCGGGGGAGGAGTACGTTTACGGCACGAATTTTGGACTAATCCCTAACGCTTGTCAAGTGCTTAATTTTCATCAATTTCCACTTAATTCATTAGTACTAGCCATAATGGTTAGTTACACCTCCAGGTTTCGGACTCCTTCTCAGGCTATCTGCTCTATCATCGCTCACACATGACTCCGGAATGTTAAAATCTGCGAGCGTTAGGTATAAAAGTAGGTTTTTGAACAAATGATACTTCGCATTGATTTATATCTCATCGTTCTCGGGCTCTGCTGTTTATCCGTCGCGCAATCCGGCACGACGAATCCCTCGACTCCAAAGCAGCCTGAGATTACCCAGACTGGCTCAGTCATTCATCTCGTCGTGAGTGGTCCGCGCCCACTAGCTGATGCGGTTGATGCTCTCCAAAAGAAGTATGGATGGAACATTAACTACGAAGACCCGCAATTCGTTGCCAAGTCTGATCTGGTTGAATCCGCAGATGGGCGCTACATCAACCCTGTGACCGGCGCAAAGCCTCATCTTCCCAATGGCGCTTCATTCAGCGTGGACTTTTCGGCCGGGGCTGGCACCACCCCAGATCCAGCGGCCACACTGAAAACAGTGGTCGAGGCTTACAACAAAAGTTCTAATCCCGGACAATTCGAACTGCGCGTTCGCGAGGGATATTTTGACGTAGTTGGAATCGCGGCTCGCGATGATTCCGGCAAAATTCAAAAGCAGAGCCCGCCGCTGGACACCTTTGTTACCCTGTCAGCCCAAGAAATGCCGGCGAAGGACATTATGAACTCGATTTGCGAACAAATTTCCAAGCTGACTGGGCAAACGATCAATGTCGGGGTTTACCCGCGAAGTCTTCTGGGGCAAACGATCACACCAGCAGCAGCCAAGTTGCCCGCCCGGGATGCGATTTCGAAAGTTTTATCGCAAACACTTTCTGGCACGAGTAAAACTGTACATTGGCATTTACTCTATGACCTCGATACCAAAGGTTACTTCCTGAATCTGCTGTTGGCTCACTAGAGACAAAAAACAAAAAGACGGGCAAGTATCGCCCGTCCTTCGATTTTCAAACCGACGATTTAGTGAATATCGAACTGTTCCTGATGCAATGCCGGATCACTCTTCACAATGACCGTTTTCTTGGTCAGTTCTTCCATTTCGAGCAATAGTTTACCGTTGTTGGACTTAAGCGACTTAGCCACTTCTGGATTCACTCTCAGCATCACGTCTGCATGCTCAAGATGTTTTGCCATCTTGCGCATCTCAATATAAATGTCATTGCAAATCGTCGGGACCGATTTCACGTATCCCGTCGATTCACAGTACGGGCAGGGAGTTCCAATCGTCCGCTCCAGCGATTGCTTTACCCGTTTGCGGGTAATCGCGACCAAGCCGAAATCGTTAAACTGCAATACCTTCGACGGCGCGCGATCGCTCTTTAGCGCTTCTTCCAGCGCCTGCATCACGCGCTGGCGATTGCGTCGCTCATCCATATCGATGAAGTCAATGATGATGATGCCTCCGAGATCGCGCAGCCTGATTTGCCGCACGATTTCCTTGATGGCATCCACGTTCGTTTTCACGATCGTGTCTTCTAGCCTCGCCGTTTTGCCAACGTATTTGCCGGTATTGATGTCAATCGCAACCAGAGCTTCGGTCTGATTGATGACAATATATCCCCCGCTCTTCAGCCAGACTTTGGACTTGAGCGCCTTGTTAATTTCCTCGCTCAACCCAAACTGCTCGAACAGCGGTGTCTCTTTACTGTAAAACTTGATCTTTTTAACCAGCGCCGGTTGGAAGCGGTTGGCAAAACGCAATACACGTTCATATTCCTGCTCCGTATCCACCCAGACCGCGGAGAAGTCCGAGGTCACCTGATCGCGCAGGATTCGCTCGACCACATTGAGATCGTGGTAAATCAAGGTCGGCCCCTTGCCGTTATCGGCGCGGGTTTTGATCTCATTCCAAAGCCCCTTTAAGAAGCGGATATCTGCGCGCAGTTCCTCTTCATCCGCGCCCTGCGCCGCCGTGCGGACAATAAACCCTCCATGCCCGTTTTCGCGTTCGCTCTGAATAATGCGCTTCAGCCGCTGCCGCTCTTCTTCCGATGAAATCTTCCGTGACACTCCGGTGTGATTTACCGTCGGCATATAAACCAGAAAACGTCCTGGTAAAGCAATGTGGCTCGTGATGCGCGCGCCCTTCTTGCCGATGGGTTCTTTCGCAATCTGCACCAGAATTTCCTGGCCTTCCTTCAGCAGATCGCTAATGAGCGGAACATTCTGCGGTTCACGCTTTTGGAAACGCCGCCCACCGCGACGGCCTCGGCCACCTCTGCCACGATCATATCCTTGCCGGTGCACGCGCTGGGTGTAGCCCGGGTTCGACGATGGCCCACGCACTTCCACTCGCGCATCCACCGTGCCGTTGCCGCGGGCTTCTGCGTCCAAAATCGCCTCGGCCTCAGCTTGCGCCTCATCAATCTCTGCGTCTTCGGCTTCCTCCTCTTCTTGTTCGTTTACCGGCTCCGTGGCTAGATGATCGCCTTCTTCGAACGCCATTGAGGTCCCCGCGGAAAATGCTTCGGCATCGTAACCAGCAACTTCTTCGTCATGCTTTGCGCTTTCCTCAGCTTCCGTCACGCTATCTGCATAAGCCGCAATCTCAACTGCCGGATCATCAGCAAACTCGCCGGCCGAGTGCGTTTCTTCTTCCATTTCCGTCAACTCGGCGTCTTCGTCAACTTCTTCCGAATAGTGCGCAAGCTCCGTTTCGTCTTCTTCGATTTCTTCTTCAACGATCGCATGTCCTGACGTGCCTGCCGCCTCGATCGGCGCTTCGTCCTCGGTCTCTGGCTCTCCGAATGTTGCAGCAACATTTAACTCATGTTGCCGCTTCATCTCGCGGTCGTTCCATTCGTCGGACACTACTTCCGTCGAAACGCTGCGCTCTGAAACTTCAATCTCTTCGGTTTTTGCGAATAGGGGCTCATCATCCGGGAATTTCACCGCCAGTGGCGCCGAAGATTCTTCGACTTTTACGCTTTCTTCGGAATAGCGGGAAGGTGCAGGCGCAGCTGCACTGGACATCCGGGAATACTTCGAAATAGATTCTCCGGGCAGCAGAATCGGCTGGTAACCCGGAGGCGGCCCAAAATCGCTTCGCGAACTCTTCGTCGGTGGTTCCGTCCGGGCAACGTCGCGGGGCTCATCCCCGCCGTTTCGAGAGTGCCTCTCCGGACGCTCAAACCGCTCACCGCGGCGGCCTCTACGCCGACGCCGCCCGCGAAATCCGCCACGGTCTTCATGCGTTTCATCGCCAGAAACTGCGTGGCCTTCTGACGAAGTTCCACCTTCATCCGATATCGCAGCCGCGCTTGTGTGTACTTCGTTGCGGGGCGCCTCGAAATGGCTTTCGTGAGAAACTCTCTCGGGCGCGCGTTCGACAGAACGCCTTTCCTGCGAAGATCCATTGGCTGGCTTGCCAGCGGGCACATCATCCACGTCTTCACTATCTTCCAACTCCATAAAGTCGGAGACATAGAGAAACGCGTCACGCTCCAGCCCGATATCCACAAATGCGGATTGCATTCCCGGCAGGACACGCGTCACGCGCCCCTTGTAGATGGATCCAGCGAGGGTATATTCGTTCTCGCGTTCTAGATATATTTCCGCGAGTAAATCGTCTTCCACCATGCCCACTTTGGTTTCGTGCGGCGTGGAAGATACAAATAGTTCTTTCGTCATGCGAACTCCGTTCTCAGCCCTTTTAGGGCTAAGATTTCACCGGATTTCGCGCAGAAGTATGAAGGAAGGATCGAGCGCTGAGATAGTCGGGCCACGAAAAGAAGTACTTGGCCCCCGGAGCCTTCCCGAAGACCGTGCCGCTTGCGTGGTGTTGAGAATCTTTTGCACTGATTGCTTTCGCGTCGCCCGGATTTTGTGACCGCTCTCTCTCGGATTTCTCTCGGAGGGGGCCGTTCCCTGTCCAGTAAAACGCCAGCTTTAATCCTGTCCGGCAACTTCCACGTGGCCGGTGAGTGCCCTCTTTACGTGAGGGCCGTCGTTATCTTGTAACTCGTGTCTTTACTTACTGCCTTAAATATTTTCGCGCCTCTTTGGCGCAACCTGCTTGAGTTTTAACTCTTGTTCAGTTTACAAAGCGGCGCATGCGGACGTTCATCACCATGCCCAGCGCCAGAAACATAAACAATACGGAAGACCCACCATAACTCATTAATGGCAAAGGAATTCCGGTGACCGGCATAAAGCCTACCACCATGCCGACGTTGACTAATATGTGGAAGCTAAGCACAGCCACCACGCCCATCACCAGGAATGTGCCCGCACGGTCGGGTGCGGTTTGCGCATTCTGCGTCAAACGTACCAGCACCATAAAGTATAGCAGCAACACGCCTAACGCGCCCACAAATCCATGTTCCTCGGCAAATGCCGCAAAAATAAAGTCCGTTTGCGGCACCGGCAAAAAGTCCAAATGCGTCTGGGACCCATTGCTGCTTCCCCAAATTCCCCCAGAGCCTACGGCGATTTTTGACTGATTTACCTGATACCCGGAACCCTGGGCATCCGCCTCGGGAGACATAAAACTTGTTAAACGCTCCCTTTGATAAGGCTTCAGCACATGCAAAGCCACTGGCATCATCAGTGCCCCTAGCAATAGCACTGCCCCCGCCTGTCTCCAGCTCAAACCACCCAAAAACAACCCCATCACCGCAATGGGAAAATAGGTCAATGCTGTTCCTAGGTCCGGTTGCGCCAAAACCATCAACATCGGAACACCGACCATGGCGCCAGCCTTCATAAAATCAGACCAGCTCAACTCACGTGATTGCATATCTGCGAAATACTTCGCAACCGCCAGAATCAAAATCAGCTTTACCCATTCGGAGGGCTGAAAGTGATTCCCCCCCGGCAGCTTCACCCAACGCCTGGCTCCCAGATATTTCTGCCCAAAAACCATTACTGAGACTAGGGAGGCAATCGAAACGATGTACATCCAATGCACGCCATCCAGCAGCTTCTGGTAGCTGATGAGGCTCATCGCAAACATGGCACCGAGACCGCCTGCAATCCAATACAACTGTTTAACATGCGATCCGGCAAACTTCGTATGCTCTGTCGCGCTATGAATCTCCGTTACGCCGAGCGCACAGATCATCAACACGTACATCAGCAATAGCCAGTCAAAATCGCGGAATGAAATGTATCTCGACATATCTCAATGCTTCGCCGTGCTCATCTCACTGCACTCCCGGAGCAGCCGTCGCCATTGGAGCTTGTTTCCCGATATCTACCAGGAACTTGCCACCGCGTAGCGTCTGATGATCAGAATCATCATCTGGGGCTGTCCATACCGCGCCAACTTCCACTTGCTTCGCGGCGGCGCCCGCAACTTTCGTCGGAGGCCGCTGCTTCTCTTCCACATAAGCGCGGATTACCTGCGCCGCTGCTCGGGCCGCTAGATATCCATGCTCGCCTTCTTCCAACAGCACGCACACCACAATTTCCGGATTTCTTCTCGGCTCGACGCCGGCAAACCATCCGTTATCTTTGAATTTCGCCTTGCCTTCCGCGCCCATCTTCGCTTTCAGCAAATTGCTGATGGTCTGCGCACTCCCCGTCTTTCCTGCAAAATCAATACCCTGTAAGTGCGACAACGCCGCCGTCCCTCCCGGGTTCACCACATCGGCCATCGCATCGGTGATGATCTCCCAATTATTGGGATCAATCGGAATATGCACTTTGTCCGGGACATTCGAGGCTGGCACCACATTCGCAGGCATCTCATCCGGAAACGCGACATGCGGCCGTACCATCTCGCCCCCGCTCGCAATCGCTCCGATGGCGCGCGCCAACTGAATCGGAGTCGCCGCCACGGCGCCCTGCCCAATCCCCACGGAAATCGTTTCGCCCGCGAACCACTTCTGCCGGTAATTTTTTAACTTCCACTCTTCGGACGGCATCAGGCCGCTGGCTTCCTGCGGTAAATCAACCCCTGTTTTCTGCCCAATCCCAAATAACGTCGCATACTTGGCAATCTTCTCGATCCCCAATTTTTCCGCCAGCGTGTAAAAGAACACATCGCAGGATTGATAAATCGCTTTGGTGATGTCCACGACTCCATGGACTCGGTGCTCCGCCACTACCCAGCACTTGAAATATCGCCCGTAAAAAGTCGCCCCGCCGTTGCAGGTCACATGCATGTTCTGGGCAATGCCTTCCTGCATGCCCGCCGTCGCCATGATGATCTTGAATACTGACCCCGGTGCCAGTTGCGCCTGGATCGCCTTATTCAACAGAGGATGGTCGGAATCCGTAACCAGTTTCGTCCACTGATCTTTCGACACGCGTACTGCAAAATCATTTGGATTAAACGTGGGGCGGCTCACCATCGCGAGAATTTCGCCGGTGCGCGGGTCCATCGCCACAACCGCGCCGTTTCTGCCCTCCAACGCTTGTTCTGCTGCAATCTGTAAATCAATATCCACAGTAAGCCTGAGAGGCTTGCCAGCCTCGGCAGGCTTTTCCGCCAATTGCCCAACTTCTTTGCCGTGGCTGTTCACCAATACCTGGCGCGAACCATTCTTGCCCATCAATAACGAGTTGTATTGCAGCTCAACCCCGGACTTCCCCACCACGTCGCCCGGATTGTAGAACTCCCACTGTGGCTGGTTCAGCATGTCTTCGCTAACCTCGCCGACATATCCAATCAAGTGGGCCATAAATCCGCCTTTTGGATACAACCGGCGGTGCGCCACAATCGTGTCCAATTCCGGCAACTCATTCCGATGAGCTTCGACAAACGCCAACTCATCGGGTGTGATGTCGTCTTTTAAATAAATCGGTTGGTACTGCGGCATAGACGCAAAATGCCGGATGCGGTCGCGCACCTCTTTCGCATCCATGTGCAATCCCTGCGCAATCAGACCGGCATCCGCATTCAGGTCGCGCGAAGAGTCGCGCAAGAGCAGCGCAGTATACGACGGATAGTTATCTACAATCGTCCGGCCATTTCGATCCAGAATTCTTCCCCGCGGGGCAAGAATCGGCACATCGCGCGTGCGGTTTTTTTCGGCCAGCGACGCATACGAATCGCTCTGCGACACCTGCAGCCGCCACAGACCGTAGGCCAAAATCAAAAAAATGCCGAGGATGATGTATTGCACTGCGGTGAGGCGTACCGTCGAGACTTTTTCGTCGCGGCCGAACATGAATACCTGGCTAATTTTTCCGAAGAGTTGTTGTTATTGTAACGCCGGAGAACACCGCTCTTCAGACATGTAAGTGACGGAAGTCACTGGATGTGCTTCCCTTCTAAACCTAACCCTAACCGATTCTCGAATGATGCTCTACGTCCTCTGCTTGAACCTATCCATCAACTGGAACAGCAATACGGCTACAAATGCGTTCACCACCGCTGATCCAATCTCATGGGGCCAGCTCCAATGCAGGTTCATCCGCACCAAACCTCGCGCTACAGAGAAATAGACCACTTCATGCAGAGCGTAGAAGAAGATTGTCACCAGAAATCGCGAACCCGCATTTTCCACGTCCAGCTTCACGCCCAGCGATGAGGCCCCATATCCAACAAGTGTGTTTGCAATGCCGGAAAGACCCAACGGAAGCTGCGTAAGCTGGTCTTGAAGCAATCCAATCGCAGCTCCGGTTAATAACCCGGTTACCGGATTTCTCCTGGCCACCGCAAAAAAAATTACCATCAGCAGCGGCAAATTCAGATAAGAAAACCATGACATGCGCAGTGGCAAAAATGCCTGCAAGAAAAGTGCGAGCAATGGTGCGGCAATCGTTACCGGAATACTGAACCGGTAAACCTCGATCTGCTCTTTCGATGTATATGTAATGGGCACGCTATTGCGGTTGGTCCTGGAGAGTTGGATTTGTTACCGCCGGCGCGGCCGTCGTTGTTTCAGGTTCCGCCGTGGGTTTCGCAACCGGAGCAGTTTTCACTGTACCGGTTTTCGCCGCGCTGGGCGTTACGACATTCGCATTCGTTTTGGTCTGAGGACTTTTCTGGGTTGTGGTTACAGATACTGCTGCCCCGGGCCCAACCGGGCTCGTTACCGGTTTGTCCGGCACAGATGGCAATTTCTTTTCTAAGATATCCACGGCGCGCACCACGGAATTATCTGCCGCCTCCGGCTCGCGATCTTCCTGCTTCGTAATCACGAGTACCTCTTCCAGCTTGCCTAAATCCGCTGAAGGCTTCACTTGAATATTGAGAAACAAGTCTCGCCCATGCTCGACTTTGCTGATCGTTCCCACAAGCAATCCCTTGGGGAAAATCTGGTCACCGCCTTGGGTCAAAACCTTTTCCCCCGGCTGCACCACTTCATCGTTCATGATGTGGTCGAGCACCACAGTCCCATTCGGCATCCCACGGACCACGCCTTGTAATCGCGAAGTTTCTGTCATCACACCCACACCGCTGCTTTGGTCGTTGATCATCAAAACTTGTGCCGTTGAACCATACACGTGGAGCACTTTCCCGACGACGCCGTCGGCGCTGATCACAGCCATGTCTCTCGCGATGCCGTCGTTCGATCCTTTATCTATAAAGAAGAGTCTCGACTGTGCGCTGCCGCTCAGTCCAATCACCTGCGCCGCCATGGTCTGCGTAATGTACTGCTCTTTGAACCCGAGCAATGCCTGCAACCGCCGCGCCTGTCGCGCGTCTTCTGCCAACCGAACCTGCTCCAGCCGCAGCGTTTCGACCTGCTGCTTCAAGTCGCGGTTTTCTTGCCGGACCCCGCGCAAATAAATGTATCCATGCCAGAGGTTCGAAGTTCCCGACTGGAACCACACAATCGCTTTTTCCAATGGAGTGACTGCTTCAATCGCCCAAAT
>JAJPHW010000109.1 GCA_021325035.1 Terriglobia bacterium | reverse complement strand
GCCAATGAAATTCGCATGTTGATTGACGGAGAAGAGTTGCCGAAGATCACGCCTCCATCGAAGCCGGATGATGGCGTGCAGCAGGTCTTGAAGCCTGAACCGGGACGTCCGGGATTGGCTAAAGGCGGCGATTATCCCGCTCCGGCATAACCAACTTCATGACTAATTAAGGGGCGGCCTCTGGCCGCCTTTTTTATGTCCCATCGCATATCGGCCCGATTACCTCCGTCATGCGAACCCCTCCACGCTTTCTGCTAAAACCAACGCATGGGGACTTTCGTCGTTGGCGCCCAGAAAAAATCGCACCCATTGCGCATGCTCGCGTTCGTTTTTATTGTCCTCATCATGAGCCTGTGGGGGCGTTTTTGCTTCTCAACACACGAAGTGAAGAATGACCCAACCACGCAGCCTGACTTAGACGCGGTCAAGCAAGCCGCCCAGCCGTTGCTGGATGAACTGGAGAATTATCGCGCCGCCAACGGTCTCTATCCGCCAACGCTAGATCAGTTCGATCCGGCTTCGCGCCACCGGAACAAAAACGCGCGAGGATACCTTTATTCCGCCCGGCGAAATGATTGGGTCTTTAAGTCTGACGCTTGTCCGACGCGCGAGAAAAGTCTCCAGGGCTGGATCATGAAACCGACCGGCGAATACCAGAAAGAAGTTGCTCAATTCAAGTCCGATTGCATCGCCGGTTATCATGAATTCCAGCTTCAATCGCCTGATTTCCCGGATCCCTCTGGCAACAATCCGCCGGGTAACGACTCGCTCGAGCGCTGGGCCTACTACGATTCGCTCACCAAGCAATGGAGCGTCGGATGGTGCTCCCATGATCAAGGCGTCACTGGCAAGGGAAGCATTTCCGTATCAGCCGCGAATGGCGTCTGCCGGTAATTTTTAGGGTGGCGCGCGTAGCGCCCACAAATCGCCGAACTGCCCGCCAATTAAGGCTTCTGACAAAAATTTACTGTTATCCCACGTCCACCCTCTGTATAATTCCATCCAAATTTGAACGGCATGAAATCGCGGCGCTAATGCCGCGACCCCAGGCCAATCCAGCACCCACCGTTCTACTAGGAGATGAAGTGACCCACACAGCCAAAACACGCCCAGCTTTCCCTTGCCAATCGCGAGCCGTAGTTCGCAGCGCGATGATGGTTCTGTTCTTGTTCCTGATTGCAGCATTTTGCGCGGAAGCGGCATCTGCGCAAGCGACCGGATATACCGGCATCTTCGGCGGCGGCCCGTTCTACAAAAATCCGGCCGCGATTACCGAAATTGAAAGCTCCGGTTTTACCGAAGCCATCGTCTGGAGCGTCGAAGTCAACAGCGTCGGCGACCTCAACTTCAACGGCGAGTTTCCGCTGACCTCGAACGGCGTTTACGTCGGCAATCAAAGCTACCCCAATTTTCCCGCTCAGATGGCACAGTTGAAGCAGGGCACGGTCAAGCGCGTGACTTTTAGCATTGGCTCCTCCAATTTCGGCGACTGGGAAAACATTACGTCGCTCATTCAGTCGCAGGGCACCGGCCCCAACAGTATTCTCTATAAGGATTTTGCAGCATTGAAGGCCGCCATTCCAGCCCTCGACGCGCTCGATTTCGACGACGAGAACAGCTACAACGACCCCACCACGGTTGCCTTCGGGGCCATGGTCGGCCAATTGGGCTATAAAGTCATGCCCGACCCCTACGTCAACAACAGCTATTGGATCAATCTCGTTTCCCAGATCAACACCGAGCTTCCCGGTACCGTAGATGGCGTCCATCTTCAGGCTTACGCCGGTGGACAGGGCAACAGCCCCTGCGTGGGATGGAACTTCGGCAACGTACCTGTTTTCCCCGGCTTGTGGGACAAGAATGACACTCCAGCGCAGGTGCAAACCATCATGACCGGATGGCATGACCAATGCGGCATCATCGGCGGATTCATGTGGCTCTACGACGACTTCGTCGGCACCGGCCTCGCTGCCCAGTATGCCGCTGCGATTAACAATGCCGTCGGAAACGGCGGCGGTGGCAGCTTCACGCTCTCCGGCCCGGGCAGCGTGTACTTGAATCAGAACGGCACGACCAATGCGGTGATTACGATTACCGACCAGAATGGTTTCAACGGCCAAGTTACGTTGAGCCTCTCGGCCCTTCCCAAAGGCGTAACTGCAAAAATTCAAGGCACTGGAAATACGCAGACAATCGTATTCAAGGCTGGTACCAGCGCGTCCACCGGAAACTACAACCTCACCGTTACAGGCACCTCGGGCAGCATCGTCCAGAACTTGCCTCTTGCCCTCGGAGTCAGCGCCGGGCTCGGCAGCAAAGGTGTTGGCACGCCCGTCAATCTGTCCTCTGAGTTTGACACTTACGGCGCTTACCTCGACGGTAAGACCTACACAACCGGCGGCCTTGATGGTCTCGGTTACTCCTACTCCGCCAATCTCATCACGGCTACTCGCGTGTTGAACGGCGTGCTCTTCGACTTCGGCCAGGCCGATGTTCAGAACACCGTCACCGCGGCCGGCCAAACGATTCTGCTCAACCAGGGCAAATATAAATTCCTCGCCCTGCTGGGTGCAGCGGTCAATGGAAATCAACTTGCGCAAACTCTGACCGTTAACTACACCGATGGAACCAGCTCGAAGTTCGTCCGCAATTTCAGCGACTGGTTCACTCCGCAACAGTACGCCGGCGAATACGAAAGCATCGCCATGGCCTACCGCGACTACGAAGACGGCACCAAGGATATGCGCCCATTCAATATGTATGCATATCCCTTGCAGCTGAATTCAAGCAAAACCGTGGAAAGCATTACCTTGCCCAGCAATGCCGACATCAAGATTCTGTCGGCAACACTGGTTCCGTAAGCATTCTCGCTGGCATAAATCAGGCGGCCCGCAAGGGCCGCCTTTTTATTTTCAAAGTTTTGACCACCGGAGGATGGCTATCAGAATGATGAGAGGTAGTTGGAAGGAAAGTTCTTATGAAAGTATCAGTCGAAGTCGATAAAGACCTCGTTCACATTGCACAGAAGGTAACCAATGTGAAAAAGAAATCCATGTTGATCAACTGTGCCCTCAAAGCACTCATTGAGAAAGAGAGTGCGCAAAAATTGGCATCGATGGGTGGGTCAATGCCATTTATGAAGCGGATGCCCTCGCGACACCGATTTTAGTCACTTTTTCGAGAACATCCCTAAAATCTTGCTGGCCAGTTCATCCGAAAAACCAAAGCGCGCTTTCGCCCGCGAATAAACATCCACGGCTTTCTTGTCGAGCCAGATCAGCGCGGACTTCACAATGCCATCGCCGGGGCGAGATTTGTAATCCGTCGAACGAACATGAACACTCGCATTTTCGTCGAGCGTGTAGTAATACAACGCGAGACTTTTGCGCGAAGCATTCTCTGGGCACTGCAGCGGATCGGGGAATCCGTGCAGCGAGTTTTCATCGGTGTTGAAAATCAAAGCGTGATTCAAGAACGGCGGATACTTGGCGACGCAGTGCTTCATCTGTGTATCCCATAGTTCGATGGCGCCGCCCCATGGTTCCTCCCACTCCGGGTTCAAATACAGAATCAGATTCACCCGCCTGCGCCAGTTCTTGTGGTAGTGGTGCGTGCTGAAATCGGCATGAATATTCAGAAATCCGCCGCGCGTGGATTGGTGCAGCCCTCCACCTTCCAGGATTGGGTCAGCCATAAGCCCATCAATTCCGGTCAGCTTGCATAGCCATGCCACAAATTCGGGTGAATTAAGTTCGTCCACCAGCCGTCCTAACGCTGGCGGAAACGCATCCCGCTTGGTGAACCCGAGCTTGTTCTCGTTCTGATGTTTGTAGTGAGTCCAGGCTTGCGTGGTCGGCCCGGGAAATTCGTTTGCGCATTCAGTGGCGACGTTTGAGTTGACGAAATCTTCCAGCAAAATATGAGGACACGGTGGATTGGTCTGGTAGCGCCCAGCCAAAGCCTTTACTTGTGAATCCCATTTCTCATAAGGAAATAGCAAACTTTGTGATGTAACCGTTGCCGCTAGCGCCATGCGCGTGGTCCTCGTTGATTTAAAGACTGGAAATTAAAGTTACTCAAACTCAACGCGTCCAATTTCGTAGATCATACGCCGGATTCAATCCAACCTGCATACCTTTACGGCCCTATTCTCATACGGACAGTTCATGCCCGCCCCGCCCGGCTGCTCCATCACTACCCAATTGACATGATACGCGTCGTGCAAATGCTCCATGTTCACGAGTCGCATTTGCATCCAATTTTGCCGAACTTGCACTTGCGACCACCACTCGTCGGCCATGCTTGGAAACATGCTGACTGCGCCGCTATCCTTGCCTGCGTCCGCCATCATGCTGCGTTCGGCAATGGCGCGAAAGCCTTGTTCATCTTCCCCGTCAATATGTGTATATCGCGGATTCAGGGCAAAGTATGCATCTTCCGGCGTGTTCTTCTGAATCCATGCAAACGCCTGCGCCCACTCATTCTTGGATGCGGCCCGTGTCCACTCAATATGTCCACTTGCCGGAAAAACGCCGCGCTGGGCCATGAACATTCCCGCATAGAGCGGGACGAACAACATAACCCATCGCCATGCCCGATTCTTAAGAACGTACTGGCCCAGGAAGCAGCCGCCGAATAAGACCAAAAGTATATACAGAAGATGCAGGCTGCGCAGCGGTTGCAATCGCGCCAGAGCCTCAAATCTCGCCGGAATCGAAACCACGCAAGCTCCGGCAAAATAAATCAAGTCGTAGATAATCAGCCCGCGGCACATCCGCGCGAGAATTTCCGACCCATTTTTCTTTGCAACTTTACCCATCCACCACAAAATCGGAATCGGCCCGACAATTCCCAACTGCTCATACCATGCCCACTTCGCCACATAGTGAAACGGATGTTCGAGCGCCGCCTGATGGTAGGCCGGACTCGTCGGAGGAGTCAGCCAATTTCCCAACGGCCCGGCCACAAACAAGGCCCCTGCTTTCATCCGCTCCATCACGACCATGAGCGTGCAAAAAGACGCTGCAAAAAACGCCATTAACGGGTGCACCGCCCCGGCAAATAGCAGCCACAAAATGCACCAAACATATTTCTTCTGCAAGACATTCCCCAGCGCGAAAATTCCGGCGAACGCCGCCAGATTGCGCGGATTCACATACTGGTCCATCACATACAACGCCGTTCCCGCGACCGGTAAGGTGAGTAAAGCTCCAACCAATACCACGCCTGCCCATCGCGCATAAACGTCGCG
>JAJPHW010000222.1 GCA_021325035.1 Terriglobia bacterium | reverse complement strand
CGTTGACGAGAGTCCTAATGTCGCGGTCTTGCGGCACGATATCAGGGGCATCATGTGCTTGCGCCCGTAGAATCTGAGGCACCGCGATTATCCTTGCGCCGCATTAAGCCAGTGTGACAGCCATATTAATTTTCCGGTTTGCGATTTTTCCCTTCAATGCGACAGTTTGAGCGAATTTTTCTGGGCCGCTCAGTTACGATGGGATTCGATGATGACGCGAATGTTTGTTGGCAAGGTCAGAAAAAAGTGAAAATACTTTGGGTAAAACCGGGCAAGCTGCTGCCGCTGGATAGCGGCGGCAAACTACGCACTTACAATATTTTGCGGCATCTCGCAGTTATTCATGAAGTGACCTATCTTTCTTATTATCTTGGAGTTGAAGATGAAGACTACGAACGTGAAATCCTTCGGCATGTGCCGGGCACGATTTCGATAAGTAGCGGAAAACGTGAATCGCATGGCCTGACTCGGCTCGTCGAATATTTGCGACGACTGCCTGATTCAATTCCATATTCGGTGAGCCGCTTCGCTTCTTCACGCGTGCGACGCATGATCGGCGATTGGATGTCCCAACGCCGCTTTGACGTCGTGGTCTGCGATTTCCTGGCCAGCGCACCCAATTTTCCACAGGCATTGCCTAATCCCTGCGTTCTTTTTCAACACAATGTTGAAAGCGTTCTTTGGAAACGTCGCGCCATGTTTGCCACCCGCTGGGCGGATCGAGTTGTCGCGAGCATCGAGAGTCACAAGATGTCGCGTTATGAGCCGAAACAGGTGCGCCGGTTTCATCATGTGCTTGCGGTATCCGAAACTGACCGTCGAGCGATGTCAAGCATGACCGACCCTGCACGTCTCAGCGTCGTCCCCACTGGAGTTGATCTATCGCTCTACAAGTTCGACCCTCAACTGCGGCCTGCTATGCCGCTGGTCGTATTCACAGGTTCCATGGATTGGGAACCCAATATTGATGGCGTGGAATACTTTTGTCGCGAGATATGGCCCCTGGTGCTTAGGCGCGTGCCGGCGGCGCGTTTTCGGATCGTGGGGAGGGACCCGGACCCTCGAGTGCGGCGTTTGGCTTGTGCTTCAGTGGAGGTCACAGGTACTGTGCCAGCGATTACAGACCACCTCAGGGAAGCTGCCGCGCTCGTTGTACCGTTGCGGATGGGCGGTGGAACCAGATTAAAAATTTACGAAGGAATGGCCTTAGGCAAAGCGACTGTTTCCACTTCCGTTGGCGCAGAAGGTCTCGACGTTCGCCACGAGCGCGATATTTTACTTGCCGATGATCCCGCACAATTCGGTGATTATTTGGTGCACGTACTTCTCGATGAAAATTTGCGCCGCATGTACGAGGCATCCGCAGCTGCCACTGCTCAACGATATGACTGGTCCGAAATTGCAAAACAATTTGCTGTGCAACTTCTGGCCGTTGCCCGCTCATCCTGATTAATCCGCTTAATCTTTAATAAAAGATTAAACTCTGATGAATTTTTAGCGCACGACGTTTCTCCATTGACCATGTTGAGTAAAATCCAGTAGCGTCCACGCGACAGCAATTCAAGTTCGACTTGGTGCGGGAACGCAAAATATTCGGGAGGACTCGTGCGTCGGGTTGCTTTTGGAATTATTTTGGTGAGTTTGGCTCTCGCGGCCGGATGTGGCGGCGGTGGAAGCGCAAGCTCGAAGGTTCCAGCTACTGTCACGCTTACGCCATCGGTTGGCCGGTCGATCAATGCTGGTTCGACCCTGACCATCAACGCAGCTGCCTCCGATGGGTCGCTCGTAACTTGGACTGTGTCCGGAGCAGGCACGCTTGCAAACGCGACGCAGCTTCCAAACCAGCCGCCCAATGTCGCGACGTATCTCGCTCCCTCCTTCACTGGCCAGAACGCCTACGCGGTTGTTACTGCGACCACAGCCAGCGGAGCCAGCGCATACTTACCACTTACCGTAGTGCCGTTTAACGTGTTCGGCAATGTGCAAGGTGTTAGCGTTGACGGGGGACCATCTTCACATAGTTATCCAAACGCTGCATTTACCAGCGTTGATGTATGCACTACGGGAAGTACGAATTGTAAAACCATCAATGGCATCCTCGTGGATACAGGCACCGTCGGGCTAAGGATTCTTGCTTCCGCGCTACCCACTCTTACGCCTGTTAAAGATAGCAGCGGCGACATTTTGAATGAGTGTTTTCAGTTTGAAGACCAATCCTATATATGGGGGCAGGTCGAGTTGGCTGACGTACGAATTAACGGGGAGATAGCGGCGTCTCTGCCCATACAAGCAATTGCAGATCCAAGTGGCTATTCCATTCCATCAGACTGTGCGGCGACCGGAACAGAAGGCGACAAAGACAGCCTCGATGCCTTAGGGGCAAATGGAATTCTAGGCATTGGCGTTGAACCACAAGATTGCGGCGCAGCGTGCGTTGCTGCCGCGGGCGCGACACCTCCGGGCGCGGCATATTACACCTGCACAGGTGGTAGTTGCACTGCGGCGTTCGCATCACTCGCGCAGCAAGTGAACCACCCCGCCACATTTTTTGGGATCGACAATAATGGGACAGTCTTGCAACTTCCTTCTGTGTCTGGATCTGCGGGCAATCTCACAGGTTTTTTGACTTTCGGCGTTGGAACACAGAGCAATAATCAGATTGGAACCCAAACGATTTTTACTCTGGACGCCAACGACAACTTTACCGTCAAGCTGTCTGAAACGGGCCAAACATTGACCTCCAGCTTCTTGGATAGTGGTTCGAATGCGTTCTTTTTCCCAGATGATGCGATCACTACGTGCGCAAGTCCATACGCGTTGTTTTTTTGCCCAGCCGCCCCGATTTCTCTCACAGTCACCAGCATAGGTGTGAACAAGTCGCAGGATACGAATTACTTCACTATTGATAACGCTTCAGACCTACTCACAAACAATCCTGGAGATGTGGCATTTAGCGGGCTGGGTGGGCCCAACGGCACGGGATTATGTTCGGATGGCACAGGGGCATGCAGCTTTATTTTTGGCGTGCCGTTTTTCTACGGGCGGACTATTTTTACGACGGTGCGTGGTCAGTCCCCGCCAATAAACACACCTGCTGCTCCTTGGTGGGCGTACACGACGAGTTTCCCCGCACCATGAGGAATATAAGAATTTGGTGGATGACGATGAAGAACCCATGTCGCGAAAAAATCTACTCGAATAGTAGCTCGGCGCAGATAAGGATAGTCCTATTGCTCACCTTCCTGTCTTTGCCCGCATTCGCTTCGCTTGGAGGTGACCTCTCTTCTGTCGAGTCTGATCGGATGAAGATTGCGCCTAGTTCAACAACGAGCGCTGTTCAGCACGATTCTTGTTCTGTGCAAGAAATCACCGAGGCTTCCGGGACCGTGGTGAGAGAGTATCTAACGCCAGCGGGACGTGTGTTTGGCGTCGCATGGCAGGGACCATTCACTCCCGACATGCACCAGATACTTGGAGCTTATTTCGACCGATACTCATCGGCTGCAAACGAAGCGCGGTCAGGTTATTTAGGACATCGTCCTTTGGACATTCGCGAACCGAATCTCGTCGTGCAATCGGCGGGACACATGCGCGCTTTTTCCGGACGTGCTTATGATCCGACGTTGCTACCGGAGGGGGTGAGCCCTAATGATGTCCGCTAGCATAAGGATTGTACGCAAATTTGTTTGGCTCGGATTCTTGCTGTCAGTTTTATTTCTTGCTTCCTGCGGCGGTGGTTCGTCAACCTCCGGAGCTCCCATTTCGATTACACTTTCGGGACCTGCTTCGAGCATAAGCGTTGGCGAAGCTGTCACAATTGAGGCTACTGTATATGATCCGAATAAGCAGGGAGTGACGTGGACGCTTTCTCCCGCGACCTTCGGTACTCTAAGCGCTGGCACCGCAACCGCTGTGACCTATACCGCCCCAGCTCAGATAACACAGACTGGAAAGGCAACCATCATCGCCACCTCGATTACAAACCCGACAATTACCGCTTCGGTGGAAATCATCGTGTCCCCTGTGCTTGTGTCTCTGACTAACACGTTTGGCCTTGCCCTGGCTCCGTTCACACTTAACCAAGGTGCGCAGACGACAATGGTAGCGACGGTCACGCCGTCGGGACCCCACGGCGTGACATGGTCCCTATCCCCCGCTACTGGCGCTGGTACTTTGCAGGCGACATTTGCCAGCCAGGCTCTGTACACGGCGCCGAGCACCGTGTCGTCCCAGACTGCGGTAACTGTTACGGCAACTTCGGTGGATACTCCTACCGCTTCAGCCTCCGTAACAATTTATGTCCTGCCCTCAGGCGCCGGCCCGAATGTTGTTCCAGTAAGCGTGAACGGCGGCCAAGTGCCAGGGCAAACTTATGCGAATGGAGCATTTACCAGCATTTTGATATGCCAGCCGGGCAGCACAGTCGCCTGCCAAGTCGTTGATGGCATATTAGTGGATACCGGATCGGTAGGCCTGCGGATCCTTCAGTCGGCTGTGCCCATGCTCAAATTCCACACGATCACGGATGGCATAGGAAATACCCTTGAGAACTGCCAGTCCCTCGCAAATGGAGCGTACCGATGGGGAGCGGTGTCGTCAGCGGACGTATATATAGGAGGAGAAGTAGCACTCACTTTGCCTTTTCAATTAATTCCCACCGCAGACGCTGTTGTACCCGATGGTTGCACCAATGGGGGCGTCCAGAATTCGAATACGCCACAATTATTGGGTGCCAACGGCATCTTGGGAATTGGATTAGAACCTACAGACTGCACGTTGGCTGGAACGAACTATTGCGACGGAAGCACGAACGCAACTTTGCCGAATCTTTATTATAGCTGCGCCCCGTTAGCTGGATGTGCTACGACTGATTCGCCGGTGATTGCGACAACGGCGTCTCGCCAGCAAGTAACGAATCCCATTACGCTTTTCGCAGACAATACCGGTAGCATTCTTCAATTGCCGGTACCCGCCGGTCCTGGCGCGACGGTGAACGGATTGTTGATTTTCGGTATCAATACACAGATCAACAATCTCCTGGGGAACGCAACCATTCTTACTCTGGATGCAAACGACCACTTCACCACAACTTTTCAAGGTCAAAACCTTGTCAGTAGTTTCATTGACAGTGGCGCGAATGGACTGTTTTTCCCCGATTCGCTTCCTGTCTGCACATCCGATTCACAATTCTTTTGCCCGGGATCTTTAACGAACCTTACGGCGACTGACCAAGGCGCCACTCAAGGAAGTGCAGTCGTCAATTTTAGTGTTGATAATGCTGACAGGCTATTTTCGATGTATCCCGGCGGCGCAGCGTTTGACACATTGGCCGGGCCGGAGCAATCCATGCCGGCGTGTGTGGGCGGAGGTACTTCTTGTAGTTTTGACTGGGGCTTGCCGTTTTTCTATGGCCGTAGCGTATTTACCAAAATTGATGCTTGTACTCCGCCCCCTGCTATGTGCATGGGTACGAGTGGCGCATGGTATGCATTCTAGCTGTCTGGTTTGCTAAGTGCGTATACCGCCGTTGGCGCAAGTGTTATGGCGCGGCGGGAACTGAGAAAATGCTAAAGATGATGTTCAAGCCGTACTCTTCCAAGGCGAACTCTCGCAAACTTATCCCATTTTGCACATCGTAGAGTGTGATGTGGCTTGGTTTTTCGCGCATCCCTTTTCGGAAAATGTGCTTGGCCCACATAACATTTTCGCGGAATTCGGTTTTTCTTAGACGGCTAAATCCGACCCACATGGTGTGATCATGCAAAGGCAGAATTCCTCGGCACCAGCCCAACAAAGCCTCGCGCCCATCAATTTCTTTCAGGTCGATTACGCGCTCAACTTGATGGGTATCCGCATTTGCGATACTCACCCGCCCATCAACCAAAGTAAAATACATTTTCCCATTAGAGAGCACTCCATCGTGCGGATATTGTAGTGCCAGGTCAATCCGTTTTTCAGGATCGGTTAAGCAGATTGCGTCGCGCTGCCGGAAGCGCGTGACCCAGGTTTCTCCCTTTAACTCAAAAACGAAGTTTGGGTGGGATTGATGGGGCTTTGTACTTGGCACCTTCCGATAGTCAACATGCGGCGAAAACCTCGACCAGAGGAGCTCTGGCAGTACGCACCATTGCTCGACAATTTCTCCTTCGACTGTACATTTCACGACACGATCAAGCCCTGTGTTTGCGACGAGGAGCATTCCGTCGGATGACGGAACCACGTGGTGAAGGTCGTTGAAGCAGGGAAGAGATACATACCCAATTTGCTCGAATCGAGGTAATTTAAAAATTAATACTTCAGTGGACGTACAAGCGTACAACTTGTCTCCGATTAACGACCCGCTCTTGAAAACGATCGAAGATTTTGGCCCGGCGAGGACTTCAGGCGGGCTCTTGTATTCAATACAGGTTCGTACGGCTCCGGATAGGGTATTTACTTCCAGAATGATGGCAGCATCATAAAGATTCCATTCCCATTCGCGCTTCAGCAAAGACTTGCGTTGCCGCGCACCTAGTACGTACAGGCTAGACATTTGGCGATTCCACTGTGGCCTCGGGTGCAACAGACCACAAAACTTTGCGGCCGACTAGGAAATTCAGCAAAGCCGCAATAGTAGCCACATTGAGCATGACAAAACTGAAAGCTGCGTTGGTGAGCGTGCCTAATAAGCCGTGCGGACGACTCAAAAACCCCAAAAGGCCGAGACCGTAGCACATCAATTGCACCGACATGGCTGCAGTGTAGATCGGTCCGGGCAGGAAGCATGAAGTAGCGAAACATGCGAGCAAAGCAAAGGGCGCTGCTAAGCGTGTTAATTTGTGACTAAAAAATCGAAATCGAATTGGGTTCGTGTTACCCAGGAGCCACGGCGCAATCCGCAGTAACTGATAATTGCCGCTCAGAGTCCTAACCTTCCGGGCATATTCGCGTTGACGTCCAAGGTCTGGTTTATCCCAAGCGCGCGCACGATTGTCGAAAACTACTCTGGACCCCTCACGAACGACATGCATCGGAATATAGACATCATCCAAAATGATTTCTTCAGGCACGTAAGGAACTAAAGTTCGCCGTACGGCGTAGAAGGCACCGGTAGCGCCCACGACAGACCCGGAAGCCGATTCCATTTCACGAATTCGTTTTTCCAGCTTCCAATACATACTGAGTCCAGTCGTGTTTTCGTTCGATCGTTCATCTCCTAACATTAACTCGCCGCTTACGCATCCGACAGATGGATCGCAGAAATTCTCCATCAATATCTGAACAGCATCGTTTTCGATCCGCTGCCGCGCGTCCGTAAAGACAAGAATCTCTCCGCGTGTAAGCTCGATTGCACTATTCAGTCCCGCTGCCTTGCCGCGTGGTGGAGAGTTGAAAATTATGCGCGGACCATCTGTTCTATCAAACTCTTTTAAAATTTCATTGGTTTTATCGGTAGATCCGTCCGATACAACAATGATTTCTTTCTTGCTTGACGGGTAAGCCAGTGTTTCGAGATTCCGTAACTTGCGCTCGATAACGTCCGCTTCGTTGCGTACTATCATGACGATAGAAACCGACGGGAAAAATGGAGCTGCATGCACGGGACGTTTGGACACGAGATTGCGCACCCAGAGCACGGCTAAGTATCCAAAATAGGTGTAGCAGAGAAATACCACCGATCCCCAAAAGATCCATCGCACTGGGGTTCAACCTCGAATTTGGAGGCCATCATTGGCCCCCGAAGAAGTTGCATTCGGGGTGCGGTCGGACTCGATGACATTCAGTACAACGCCAACGAGAGACTCTTCAGGAAACCTGTCGCGCGCTTTGCGGACGATATCGAATGGCGTTGAGTCGGAACGCACGACCATCAATACACCATCGCAATAGTTGGCGAGCAAGCATGCGTCCGATACCGGGACTGCGGGTGGTGAATCCACAATAATCCAGTCGAACAAAGGTTCAACTCTGTCCATAAGAAACTTCAGTCGGCCATTGGCGACGAGTTCGGTCGGCCCTGCAATGGGTCGTCCCGCCGGGATAAAAAAGAGATTGTCCGGGGTGCCTTTCTGCATGATCCCAAACTCTTCCACTTCTTGTAATAAGTATTCCGAAAATCCCGGCGCGCGAACTGTCCCCAATGCGGAATGAAGACGGGGATTGCGCAAATCTGCATCGATAAGCAAGACACGACATTCCGGCTGGAGAGCTAAGGCCAGGGCGAGATTTGCCGCAACAAATGTTCTTCCCTCGCCTGGCAGGGCACTTCCGACCAAGATAGATTTTAGTTGCGCTTTTGCCTGTAACTGATAAAGACGAGAACGTAATGCGCGAAATTCTTCAACCCCGTGGGAGGGTGCGGTACCGTTAAAGTCCAACAGCGAATTCGAATCCGGCGTCCACATCTTGCGAACGCAATCGGCCAAAACAGTATCGCGCGTCATAGCGTCAGCTGGGTTGATCAGCATCGGAGTAACTTGTTTTGCATGCTCATCGCTCCTGCCCGCTTTTTCATCGCTCCCGGCATCTCCGTGCGGTTCGATGTTTCCTTGGGGCTTATGCATTTGGCTCATTGGATTTATTTCCCCTGTTGCCTGACCTTACCGCAGAGATGCCGGCCGATTCCTTCCCCTGCACTAAACTGAACTTGTTCCTGTCCCTATGCGCTCTTGTCTCTTTTATGCATCCGTTCGAACTGGCCAAGAAACCTACTTCGGTGCTCTTTTCCATTCGCAGGCGCGAATGCCCACGGCAAAGAGACAAGCATCGGTAATTCCAATGCAGCCACAACGTCACTTTCACTTCGGATGCCTTTGTCTTGCATCTCTTTCCAGAATGCAATGCTGATTCCAACACACAAGCCTGCACCAAGCCCTCCGAGCGCAAACATCCAACGAATTGGAAAGCTTGGGGCGTCGGGAAGGCTCGCAGGATCGAGCAATCTAATTTGTTCCCCTTCCTGCTTGCGTTCCATGTCCGTTTGCATCTGTGCAGCATTCTGGTTCGTCAAGAGGCCGTCGTAAATCGTGTGCGCGGTTTCGTTGTCCCGGGTCAGTTGCTTGTACTGTTCTTCAACCTCGGGACTTAGTTGCAGGCGATCCTGATAGGTATCGATCAATCCCTGAATGCGCTTCTGTTCACGCGACGTCCGCGCGATGATTTCTGTGTTCTGATGGATCTGCTCCTTCAAACGCAAAATCTCGGCGGGTTCCATCTTTGCCTGTGGATCTTCCGGAAACGGATTCTGTGCGGGGTCCATCTTGAGGGTGGCTTTAAGGTCGGCGATGTCTTTTTGCAATTTCACGACGTCAGGGTGGTCATCGGTGTAACGGCTCTTCATTTCAACGAGCTGATTTTCGAGGTTTACCAATTGCTGGCGTAACGGCGGTAGATTTGGAGACCCTTGCGCGAGCTTCCACGCCGACATCTCTTGCGCTAACTCCGACTCGGCAAAAGATTTATCCTGCTGTGCCCGATCCATAGCCTGAACATTCGCATCCAGTTGGGCATCCAAGCCCGTAAGAATTCGAAGGTTCTTGTCTTCGTCTGTGGGCAAATGGCCGAGATGTAACTTCTTGAATTCAGCTAGTTTCGCGTCTAGTTCGTCGAGATTTTGTTTGGCCTGCTGGAGTTGTTGCGAAAGGAAGTCGGTTGTGCTCTGGGCGACTTGCTGACGTAGTTCTAAATTGGCTTCCAAGAGCATCGACGTTATTTCTGCGCACACAAGTTGGGCGTTCCGCGGATTGTCGGCGGTGTAGTTCACGTAGAAGCCCGGAACATCTCCGCTATCGTCAAAGCTTGTCTTCTTCTTGGAGAGAGTACTTGCGCTTGGCCCGGCGGTCGGATTACTCGGGTCAGCTTGTGTAACCTGGACGTTCTGCTGGATCTGGTCGATTACTTCGTCTTCGGTCTTGCCATTGTTGGCCAGCCCGAAACGGCTAACAAGAGGGCGCAAGCGACTGCGACTGAGTACCTGTTGCTCCAGTGCGATCATCCGGTCACTTATTTTCTCTGTAATAATCGGCTTTACATAGCCAGCTGGCATCAACTGACGTGTCACTGCGAGCAGTGCCTGGGATGTGTATTTAGGCCGCAAAGCGTAAGAGATAAGGAATCCCAAAAGGGCAGCAATAAGCGCCGGAAATATAACTATCTTGGCGCGCCGCTTGGCGATAGCCAGATAATCCTCCATTCCTAATTCACGATTTGCGATCATAAGTTCAAGGCTTGGGCCTACGGTACGACGATCGTATCCCCCGGTTGCAGTTTGATGTTCTGGCTCATCTGATCTCCCTTCAACAATCGCTTATAGTTAACCGGGAATTTCTGCTCGTGCCCATTTGTTGTCCGAAGTACGTAAATCTTCTTGCGGTTAGCAAACTGAGTGAGGCCTGAAGTTGCCAAAACCTGTAGTACCGTCATATCTGGCAAAAGCACCATCGGTCCGTGGCTCATTACCTCGCCTACCACGTAAACTCGCTGGTGCGTCATTTGCGAAACCATGACCGTGACCCGAGGGTCATCAAAGTATTTCTTCAGCTTTTCAGTGATGGAACCGGCCAATTCGACAGGAGTCATGCCCGCGGCCTGCACGTCATTAATTAGAGGCAGAGATATCTTACCGTCGGTTCTAACTGGCAATGTGGCGCCAAGTTCTGGTTCCTTCCATACCTGGATATGCAAAATATCATCGGGGCCAATGAGATAGCCGGGGCTTTGAATCAAAGAACTCGTTCCATCTGTAGGAGGCGCGGACTGGGAGCTTGCAGGTTTTGGATCGACCAAAGCCCGCGCCCCCATAGTCGGAAGACCCAGGATAAGTAATACTCCAAGTACAACTTTGGGCGCCGTAAGTCTCATTCCTTTGCCGACTCTTCCAGCCTTCCGCCGGTAGGCCACCTTGGCAGTCCGGCGGGTTTAAACGACAAGCCAGACTCCGCTGCGAAGGGATCCCTAGGGTTAAACAATGTGGAATCTGCCGTGCGAGATAGTGGATCCCGGCCGGTTGCTCCTTGCGAAAACAACTTGTTAAGGAATATCACACCGCGGGAACATTCGGATGGGGCTTATGTTAATTTTCTGCTAAAAGTTATGGGCTTTTCCTTCAAGTAATTGCGCCTCTTATAGAATCGTACATCTGGCTGCAACGGTTGGGTTTGCCTGGCTCTTATTTGCCTGGCTCTTAACGGGTGACGGGCAAAAGCGTTAAAGATACGATAGAAATCGCAGAGCACCTTGCGTTTTTAGTTGAGCAATTGGTTTATAACGCATGAGTCATTTGGCGCATCTCGGAGTTTCGGCGGAGAGAGATTACGTCGCAGCTCAAACAACCAGAAGGTTGTGGCCACGTATAGCTATTATTGCAGGTTTAGTGTTTTGGTTATACGCTTCGATCATTTTTCGCTTGCTAGAGCAGTGGTGGGCCGACCCGGATTTTTCGCACGGATTTTTAGTTCCAATCTTTTCAATTTTTGTAATCTGGCGGGATCGTTTCTACCTCCGCAGCTTACGACCCAAACCGTCATGGTTTGGGTTCCCGTTATTGGCGTTTTCGCTCCTTATTCTTGGAATCGGTGTTCTCGGCGCCGAACTATTTTTTTCGCGTGTTTCCTTGCTTCTGCTGCTGGCCGGGCTGGTCATTTTATTTCTCGGATGGAACTATTTCCGTAGGCTTCTTTTTCCGTGGGTGTTTTTGTTTCTGATGATTCCGATCCCCGAACTCATTTTCAACCAAGTGACAATGCCCCTCCAGACATTGGTGTCCAAGATTGCCGCGTCGGTGCTGCCGCTGTGCGGCGTGCCAGTATTACGCGAAGGCAACATCATTAATTTACCGGTATTATCGTTGGAGGTTGCCGAAGCATGTAGCGGTGTGCGCTCGCTTGTTTCGTTAATCGCATTGGCGATCATTTTTGGCTATTTGGCCGGAGGTCGAAATTGGACCCGTATAGTCATGGCGTTGACTGCGGTTCCAATCGCGATTATTACCAATAGTTTGCGAATTATCGTTACAGGGTTACTGGTGCAATATTGGGATCCACATAGAGCAGAAGGTTTTTTTCATTTATTTTCCGGCTGGCTGCTATTCGTTGCCGCCATCGGGATTTTGTTACTGGTGCAGCGAGTTCTCGCATATATGGATCGAAAAAGAGGATATGCCTGTGGCACCGAATTTTAGATTCTTTGCCACCGTCCTGCTGCTTACTTCCACCGGACTTTTTCTTCGAATCCGGACTGTTGATGAAGTCATACCGCCGCGCCAGAGCCTGGCCTCTTTCCCGCAACAGTTTGGCACTTGGATGGGAACTGACGTGAGTATTTCACCCGACGTAGTCCGCGTACTTGGTCCGGGCGATTTTCTATTTCGTAATTATGAAGACACTAGTCATAGCGCTTCTGCTGTGAACATCTTTGCGGCATACTTTCCCACCCAGCGAGTGGGTGCCACGATCCATTCTCCCAAGAATTGTTTACCTGGCGCAGGCTGGCAACCCCTCGACTCGACCCGAATCACACTTTTTGTGCCTGGTCGTGCTCCTATTGTTGTTAATCGATATCTAGTAGGAAAAGGTTCTACCCGTGCACTCGTTCTGTACTGGTATTGGGCCCATAATCGCGCAGTGGCAAACGAGTACCTTGCAAAGTTCTATTTGATTGAGGATTCGATTCGCATGAATCGTAGCGACGGTTCTTTAATACGCGCTACTACCGAGATTCAAAAATCTGAAAGCATTGCCGACGCTCAGCTACGACTTACTTCATTGCTACAACAGATGATTCCCCGATTGGATGCATACATTCCGCGCTGAAAAGAAGTTTCACGAGCTTGACCAGCATCCTACGCTTTGTTTTCCACATTTTTCCCACGGAGTACGGTGGAATTTAACGAAATGTTAATACTCCAGCAATAAATGCGGATTGTCTCAGAGCTACTATGAATGCAACTCGAAGTCTTAGCTTTGGCTCAGAGTCTTCTGGTTTTATTTGTAATCGGTTTACTGCAAGAAATCTTTCTTGGAGGCGAGAATGGAAGAGAAATCGAAGCGCAGTAGAACTCTGCCTTACTTGACACTGGTTCTATGGTTGCTCTGCGCAAACGCTATTGTTTGGGCAGATTCAAACACCGTTTTTACCAACAACGACGGAACTTGGACATCCAACAATGCGCACACGACGCTGACATTGTCTGGTTCAACACTGAGTGGCGTCAGCGGATTGTTCTCGCCGTACAATTGTCCACCGCCCGCTTGTGCAGGTACGGTGACATTAATGACGGGAACGCTCATGAGTGGAGCGCTTAATCCCGCCGATAACGCGACGGGAACCGGGTACACGCCTGCTATTTTCAACCAAGGCGGGAGTCTCGATGTGACGAGCACAGGCGCTGGCGGTGGATTTACCTTCTCCGGCATTTTCGCCCAAGGCGCAACCTGGCAGAAGTTCGGTAAGGCTCAGTTGGGGACGGCGTTTTGGATTTACTCTGGGCAAGTTATTGACGGCACGTTAACTTTGGGTAATGGCATGGTGTTTAACAATATCACTGCAGGCAACGTCAATATCACCACCGAAACTGGTAAACCCGGTGGGGGTGGCACTGGTAAGCCAATCACTTGGACAGATCAGAATGGCACTACCACGTTTCCGTCTCCCGTGCCTGAACCTGGGTCACTGGCGTTATTTGGCAGCGGTCTAATTGTTGCCGGATTCGTTGCGCGTCGAAGACTCGCAGGCAAGATGATTGGATCGGCGGCTGGCAGCCTATAGAGAATTTGCGGGCGGCAGGCGATATTCTAGTTTTACATGCAAGGCTGGTCACATTTATCTGACCAGCCTTGTTCGTGTTTAACGTGAAGTCTCTTTGGCCTATTCCCCTGAGCTTATATAGAATAACGTTGGTTGATATTTGCGCATCAGATGCTGTTCTAAATAGCCCCCACCTCGTCGGAATTGGTGATAAGTCAAACAGCTCGTATCGTGTTGGTGATCAGATTCGGAGTGCATGGCGCGATTACATTTTTCGTGCGCCCAAAGTTATAAGTCGTTGTATGTGCTGAGTCTATAGTTTACGGATGGGAATTTTATCGTGGATATCTTTCCAAACATGGCCGCAATTCTTCTCCTGCAGATGAAGCCGAAGAATTCAAGAAGAACCTCTCTGTTGCTCCAAACCTTAATCGCGGTCTTGTGTTTGACGCCCGGTTGTTCCAGTAGCAAGAGTACTCCGAGCGCAGGATCCAACACGGGCAGCGGTTCTTTTACTAACGCGAACTTCAAAGGGAATTACACGTACACTTTGGGCGGTAGTTTTTTCGGATTGTCGAGCGGCAACGGGGCTTTTCAGCGCGCGGGAACGTTTGTTGCGGACGGAGCAGGACAAATCTCGAACGGCAGCGATGATCTTATTCAGGGTTCGACGCTGGTCACGACGAATCCTTTTACCGGCAGTTATGCGGTTGCCAACGATGGCACTGGCCTCGTTGTTATGAATATCGCGGGCGTACAAATTAATCTTGCTATGACCATAATTAATAGCTCCAGGGTTTTATTGATGGAAATGGACTCATTTGCCAGCGGATCCGGTGGAGCTTTGTTACAAAACTCTTCTGCATTATCGTCTTCGCCGAACGGAGCTTTTATTTTCCGTTTTCATGGTTATGAGCCAAATGTTCCCTCGTCGGGTTCCATTTCCTGCGTTGGGCAAATGAACTTTAATTCTGGCAATATCAGCGGATACGAAGACATTGTAAGATTTGGGATTTTGCGCTCACCCACGATTAGTGGATCGCTGACAGCACCCGATTCTACCGGACGAGGAATGATCAGCCTGGTGGAGAGTTCCGGATTCACTTCAAGCTATCTTTATTACATTGTTGATTCTCAGACACTTGTCCTGATGGGGGCCGATCTCGTGCACTTGGGGATTGGACGCGCCGTGGAGCAGAGCGGATCGAGTTTTACAAATTCGAGTCTGAGTGGCGGATTTGTCTTTTCGAGCACAGGTGATACACAAACGAGTGTTTTTGGAGTGACCAGCGCTGGCGTATTTACTGCCGATGGAAACGGTAACATCACGCAAGGGAGCTATGATTCAGTATCCGATGGTTCACCTGTAAAGAGTGCACTTACAGGCACTTATTCAGTGAGTTCGCAAGGACGAGTGCTCCTAACATTGGATCCTGCTGGAGCGAGTCCCATACCTGAAGTGGCTTGGATAATAAGTCCTTCACGCGCATTCTTCCTAGTTGACGTTCTCGGATTGGCCCAAGATGGTTCGATGAACCAACAGTCAAGCGGTTCATTTTCCACCTCTTCGGTAAAAGGACAATACACGTTCTCCATGTTTGGCCATGACTCAATGAATGCCCCGCTGGTCAACCGTCTCGGAGTGATGAATTTTGACGGAAGTGGAAAACTTTCGCTCCCCGACTACTTTGTAAATCGAAGCGGTTCCAGAAGACAGACGAACGCGCCCACCACGAGCTATACCGTGACCCCCGATGGCCGCTTATCAGCCTCAATACCGGGCATAACCAACGAACTCGTTGTCTATCTCATTTCTAATAGCGGTGGCTCCAATAATGGGATCGACAGCGGAGAGTTACTTTTGGGAGACACAGGTGATGAGGTTTCGGGTGGCATTTCCACGCAAGTGTCGCCCTAGGCTTCTTCTTTCGGAATCTGCCAAGTTGCACTGTTCATGCCTATATGGATGAGATGAATCATTACCAGTTTGTTTTCCTGTGCGGATTGCATCGTAGCGGGACTTCACCATTATTTCGTATTCTGCGAGACCACCCGCAGATCAGTGGATTTCGCAACACTGGTGTTCCTGAGGACGAAGGCCAACATCTTCAGAGTGTCTTTCCTCCAGCTCATAAGTATGGTGGACCCGGGCGCTTTGGTTTCAATCCAGAAGCACGACTCACGGAGGACTCTCCGATTTTATCTTTGGAGAACCAACGTAAACTTTTCCAGGAGTGGTCTTCACACTGGGATCTCACCCGCCCATATCTCCTAGAGAAGTCGCCTCCCAATTTGATTAGAACCCGTTTCTTGCAAGCTGCATTCCCGTCGAGTTATTTTGTCGTGATTACTCGTCATCCAGTTGCGGTCTCATTGGCGACAGTCAAATGGACGAATAGCACTTTGGAATCTCTTATAGAGCATTGGCTGCGTTGCCATGAGTTGTTTGAACTGGATCGCCCTCGATTACGGCGCGTAATTGTCATTAAGTATGAAACTTTAATCGACAGTAAAGATGTGGACGAAATTTTCAACTTTCTGGGTTTGTCTCCGCGTCCTATTGAGGCCTTAGATCGTTCTGGAAACGAAAAATATTTTGCTTCCTGGCGGAGATTGTTAATAGATAAGGACGGAAGAAAGGTCGCTCGGTCTATCATTGCGAAATATGAAAAGCATTTGCAACGCCATGGCTATAGCTTTGACGACACCGAATTGGCAGGATCCAGGAATTAGCCGAAATCGCCCCGCAAACGCTGCTGGTCTCAGCGTCGTTTCCTAAAAGCGATAATCTAAAAGCTGTACTTTGCCCCTAGCTGGATAGTTCTGGCGCGGTGTGCATCTACGGGGTGAAGGAATGCATTACCTGTTAGGCAATCCGTGCCACCCACTGCGGAAAAACCTGCGGTGTAATTTGGTCCACCATAACAACTGATAACATTACTGCCAGTATTCCCAATGTTTGGATCGAAAATCCTAAATTGTGTGTGATTGAAGACGTTGAATGCTTCGAAACGCAGTTCGAGGGTGTCTGATTTTCGAATTGTGAAGTGCTTCAGGATACTCATATCAAAATTTGTTCGCCGTGGATTGTTGAAAGAGTTCCGTCCGGCGGTTCCGAAGGTCAAACCTCTTGGAGCCGCGAACGCATTGGGATTCCCGAGAATCGGTCCAAAACTTTTCGGGTTGTTGCCGCCAATCGGCGCCGGACCATGTGGATCTCCGACGATGTCAGGATAGGAGCCCGTGCCGATTCCATTCGCTACACCAGCATTGTCCACTACCGAGACTGAGCCACTTCCTCCGTTGATGATGCTGAATGGGGTTCCAGACTGCACCACAGTGATCCCTGACCATTGCCAACCTGAACTAAGTGCTCGCAATAAGCGCGAAGGTGAACTTGGCTGGGAAGGGGAATCCGATTGCTCTTCTGTGGACTGGCCTGATAGACCGCTGGTCCACCCTTGGATGAGTTTGCTGAGGTCGGGCAAATTATAGATGTAACTAACATTCAGTAAATGCCGCTGGTCGAAATCTGAGCTTGCTCTGTTTGAGCGCAGGTTATACGAATCCACTGGAGTGGAAGTGGAGCGGTCCGACGAATCGTCGATAGAGTGGCTATATGAGTAAGACGCTCCCACGGTCAGCGGCCCTCGGGTGCGCCGGATCGTAGCTTGTAGCGCGTTGTAAGAAGAGTCCGCTCCATTCTGTAAGTAATAAATCTGCCCAATTCCAGGATAGGGTCTTACGCTGTTCACGTTAGGGGTCACAGTCTGGAAGGGAGGCGAGTTCGATCCTGCGCAAGCTGCTATAAGGTTGTTGTAAGCGGGGTCTTGCGGGCCGATGACAGTTCCGTTCAATAATGTAAAAGTGCCTTCCGTACCATTGGCTACATATCCGCCACAATCACCCGGACCAGACAGCGTAGCTTGGGGAACTAAAGGTTCATGCAAACCAAAGGGGTTCTCATTTGCCGGCAGCGGTCTGAGTTGGTTAAGTTGACGCTCTACCGAAAGATGAGTGCCCTTACTACCCACGTAAGCTACGGTCGCAACCATTGATTTGGGCAACAGGCGCTGGACGCTCAAACTCCATTGCTGAGAATATGACCACACTGCTTGAGTTGGAATCGCGGTGACGTTTAGGGGATATGCTCCGGGCTGCACCGCACAGTAGGTCTGCGAACCACCGATACAACCGTAATTTTGAGGAAAGGGCTGCGCAACGCTCAGTACCAGCGGAGCGCTGCCTTCCAGTGAGCCAGTATTCGCTTCCTGCCCGGTCCCGTGCTCAAAGAACATGCCGTAACCTGAACGAATGGATGTCTTGCCATCGCCCTTTGGATCCCAGGCAAAGCCGATTCGGGGAGCGGGGTTGAAAACATGCCCCTTCATACATCCATCGGGTACAAAGTTTTTGCCGCATTGCAACAAACCGTTTGTTATCCGCGGATCAAGGTTGTTAAGATCCAGCGGTATTGGCGATTGTTGCGGCACGCTGAGTAACTGGCCGGTGTTTGGGTCGACGCGAACTTGCGAAGCGAGTTGCGCACTGTAAGCGGAGGACACCCAGTTGTAAGCCCGCTGATATCTTTCATGAAACGTTCCGAACAGGCTAAAGCGCACACCTAAATTAACCGTGAGACGAGGAGTCGCCCGCCAATCGTCTTGAACATAGGGTTCGCCAATCACGTACCGGTTGTAGTATCGCTGTTGCGAGCTGTCCTGTACGTAGCTTTGAATGGGGGTATAGGTTTGCGGCTCATCGAAGGCTACGAGAAAATTCGCGAATGCGTTTCCCGTGTTCATGAAGCCCCCGTTGATGTTACTGAAAGTTGTCAGACCTTGGATGTCGCCAGTCGCTGCGCCGACCGCCGGGTTATTTTCGTTTCTTTGGTAGAAGATTAGTTGTCCACCAAACTGCAGAGTATGTTTCCCCAACGCTTTGCTGAGATCATCGCGGTAACTATATGTGGGGTTGGTATGATCCCAAGGCTCGTAAGAAGGATCCACAGTGAATCCATTACCACCGTATTCAAGGTTGTTTCCTGCGATGACCAATCCGGGAGCCTTCCCGCCGAAGCCATTGTTAAAAATCGCACCCATCGGGCACCCTTGTCCCCCGTCTACTCCCAGGACTGTACACGTGCCTCCGGGTTGTCCCAATCCGGCAGGTCGCGCGTAGTTCGCTCCGCCGGGTCCATTAAGATTGTTCAGAGTTATATGAGAATCCACGTAGCTGGCAGTGAATTCGTTTAGCAGTGAGGGTGTGATGGTTTGAGTCAAACGCGCCACCATACTTACACCGGGCCCCTTCAACTTATTTTGAACGGTAGGGAAACTGTTGGTGACGTACCCCCATTCCGGAATCGGCGTCACAGTGTCCCACGAATCATGGATATATCGGAATGTCGCTTGCAAATTGGGAGTAAAGTGGTGGTCGATTCGGAATAGCTCCTCACGCCAATGTGTGGGAACCGAAATGACGGCGTCGTAGCATGAACCGACGGGTGAGTTGCAACCAGTTGATGAATTGGGCAACGGAATCAAGTTCGTGCCCAGCAACGCCAGTGCATTGGGATCCAAAAACGATATTCCAGGGTCGGTCAGGTTATTGTTTTTAAGGTTGTTAAATTGTGCAAGATAGCCCAAAGTTGAGGACGGTCCCCGGCTGGGGCAATCGGGCCATATGGAGCGCAGGAATAAGCCTGATCCAAGCGTGTTGGAAGGGTCGGTCGGTCCGGGGCAGACATCGCTAAAGTCTCCCTGGCGCTCCGCAAGGGAAGGTACACCTCTATTGAAGTTTGGCTGAAGATCGCTAGGAGAGTTCTCGATGCGGAACTCCTCCGACCAGAAAACAAAAGTCTTGTCTTTATTGGGGTTGTAATGACCGGGAATATAGAGAGGGCCTCCGATTGTGAAACCGAAATCGTTACGGCGATACTTGGGCGCACTCTTGGTCTGATCAAAGTAATTCCGAGCGTTTAAGGCCTCGTTGCGGAAAAACTCATATCCGTTGCCGTGCCATTCCGGTCCTCCACTTTTTGTAGTGACGATAACGGTACCGGATGCGGTGCGACCGTACTGGGCGCCATAGTTCGAAGTGAGAACTTTGACTTCTTGAATCGCATCGAGGCTGGGATAAACCACCAACGTACTCTGGGCACCGTTTAATCCCGCGTTCAACACATCGCTGCCGTCCACCTCAAACGTGTTATATTCTACGCGTCCGCCGTTGACGCTATATTTCACACTTCCCGTAACTCCGACTTTGGCTTCGTCCTGACCCGTCTGATTACTGACGCCAGGAGTCAGCGCAATCAATTGGGTAAAATTGCGACCGTTCAATTGAAGAGTTTGTACTTCTTTTTGCGTCACGACTCCCTGGACTTGCGCGTTCTCAGTTTCAACTTCAGCAACTTTGGAGCCTTCGACGCTAATCTCCTGTTTTTCGCCGCCCACTTCCAGTGACGCATCCATCGGTTGGACTTCGCCGGCCTCAAGCTTCAATGCTTGGGCCTGAAAAGGTTTGAAACCGGGAGCCGATGCAGAAAAATCATAAGTACCCGGCGGTATCCCATTAATTGCGTATGCACCTTTGTTATCACTGGTTGCAGTTCGTTTGAATCCGGACCCGTTTGTAACCGCAACAGTTGCTCCTGGTACCACCGCGCCGGTTAGATCAGCTACAACACCCGTTAGACTGGCGCTCGTTGCATCTCTAACGACCTTGGCTTGAGTTGCAACTTGTGCTGTCGCGCCGGGCGGCGCTGCGGGTAAATCAGGAGTCGAAAACAGCACTTCAGGCAGCGGAACTCCGATCTGTGGTGCTGCACCCTGCGAGGATGCTGAAGATTGAGCCTGAGAATTTTGAGTTTGCTCGCCGGGCTTCGTTTTTGCTGCGGCGCTATCCGAGCTTGTGTCTGACGTAGACGCAGCCGGTGAAGCGTTCGATTTCGTCGCTTCGACTTCTAGAGTAGCATCCATCGGCAGGCGCATTCCGCTTTCTAAGCGCACACCCGGCGCATCGAAAGCCTTAAATCCGGCAGCCGATGCAGAAAAATCGTAAGTACCCGGGGGGAGCGAGGTGATGCTGTATGCACCCTTTGCATCCGCCGTCACAGTCTTACCGAGTCCCGCGGTATTCGTAACCGAAACCGTTGCTCCGGGAATTGCGGCACCATTCGCGTCGGTTACCATCCCATTCAGCGACGCAGGCTTTCTCGGTTTCTTTACCGCCGGTTCCGTGGCGCTGGCTATGGGGTTGCCCTTTGCAGCGGTGCTAGAGGCGACCGGTGCTGGCGCGTTCTTCCCGGTCTCCAGAACGACGCTCAGAGGAAGCGACAGTCCCGGAGTTAGGTTGACATTCTTGGCTTCGAAATCCTTGTGGCCTTTCGCCGTCACGGCGAGTATGTAGTTTCCCGCCGGCACCTTGAGAGCATACCGTCCTTCACCGTCGCTAGTCGTGGACTGCGATGATCCGGATCCGCTAGTGATTGTTATAGAGGCTCCGGGGAGGGGCCTTCCCGAAGCTTCCTTGATTTTGCCGCTGACTACCGCAAGGTTGTCATAAGGCATCGCAGGCGTGATTGGCACGTCTGGGATGGGCCTGAGCAATGTCGCCATGTCAACTGCCTTGCCCGAGGCTATTGATTCGAGCTTGGTTTGGTCGCGAGGAGTCGAATTAAAATCTTGAGCGCAACTGATGCCTGTTAGGCCGAGAATAAGTGTTAAGCAACTCATCAGACTGCGCGCAATTCTCACAAACTTACCTCCATCCATCACATTCTCGTATGATTTTCCGGCTACGACGCCAACACCCGAATCGTTGACGCACAAATAGGACAAGGATTCTATCTACAAGGGGCTCAGACTGAGAATCCTGAATTCTAAGGGGAGATTGTTACTGCTTCATGACGAGAAGGTTAACTTCGGGTTACAACAGGTTCAGGCTGCATGTTACTCCGTGAAGAAATGCCAACAGGATATAGCAGCAAGATAACTTTGCTCGAAAGGTTTTTGGCTTATTGTGCTCTCACAATCATGACATCACTTCTGCAAGTACTCGCTCCCTGGTTTGTTAGGGTCGCTGTGCCCCATTTCAACGACGCACCGATGGTTGTGGGCCACACTGGAATACTTGAGTCGGTTGTTCCGGCGACTGTGACCTTGAATACAGGTTCCGCCCCCGTGGTGACCGTGGTCAGATCGCCCAAGGCGTAAGAATGTTGTGGAAGAGGAGGAGGTCCGCCCAGCAAGCAATTGGAACCACCATCTGCAGTTGAGCCGAACGAACCTTCACCGTCCGTGGTGAATTCATAGAAGTTGCCGGTGGAAGAAGCCGCTCCAATACAGTATTCGGCTTGAAAGAAACTTTCATAATTAGAATTGAACGAATGACCGAAGCGGTACAACGCTCCAGTTGCCTGCGAGTAGGCGACGATTTCGCTCGCCCAAGGTTCGGTGATCTCGGTCGCAGGCGAATACATACAATTGAAAGCAGGGTAGTCATGTGTTCCGAAAGGGTCATTCTTGGCGCCAGGGTGAGTGCTCCAAGTTAATCCAATATCAGGTCTGGCTGCAGTTAAAGGGGTCAAGTCGTCGTTGCTGGTAGTGTCAAACTTCTCCCACTGGCGAAAGAGCATTTGGGTTTGCAGGTAAACGTCGCCCGGTCTGTTGTCGTTATTAAGCCAACCCGCCGCAGTTTCGGTAAAGTGTCCGCCACATGCTCGTACGCACGTTTTGACCGTGGTCGTTCCGATTTGCCACGCATGTGCGTTGCAAGTACCGCCTAGACATGAGCCGGCGATCACGACCAACCAGGTGCCGCTTGGGTCGAGTTTTACGTTATGTACTGTGTAACGATCCGGCACGGAGATGGTCCCGAGTTGAATCGCGCCGGGATATTGAGTGACCGTTCCGGCCGAAGTGTCATACAGATAGCATTTGCTCGTAGTCTGGTTCCAAACTACCACTGAGTGCCCGCTGTTTTGAATGCCCGTTGAATAAGCGCCGGCAAAAATCGCGTCTCCTCCGCCAATACCTCCAATAGCGTGCCACTGAAGCGCCCCAGCCACGCCGCAATTAGCGGCAAAATCATACAAGGTGGAGGCAGGTGGAGGCGTGCAACTTCCCACAACGCAATTGGTCAAATCAAATTTCTTAATTTTCCCATCGGCTTGAAAGCTGTAATAGATGTTGCGATCACTTTGGCTGAAAGCTCCGACCGCGGCTAAATCGTCCACGTTGTCCCACACCAGGCCAGTGGACATCGTCTGGGGATCGAGCCCGAAAAAATAAGTGTTGCCACCAATGTCTCCAATGGTGAACAAAGTATCGTCAGCGTTGAAGTGGTTCTCATCGCCACTGCCGCCGATGTCAGCCGTGAACTGCGTGTGAGGATGTGCTGCGATGGAGTTGACGTCCGTTACCCGGACATAATGTACCGGGCTAGCGAGGTTGAACGAGTTGTCGAAGAAGATCGTATTTGCGCCGACTGCGCCTCCCCAGTTGGGTAGCGTTTGGCCGATTGGGCTGGCAGCAAGATCGGTGCGTGCGCAGTTATATGATGGCGGACCACAAGCCGGCGGTTCGCCGCTCCCGCCGGTAATCAGTGCAATGGCATTCGCGGACTCTTGCGGATCGTAGGAGGATTGGGCAGTGACCGTAACAGAGATAGTCCCGGGAAGATTGGTCGGTGCAGTATATAAGCCAGCAGATGAAATCGTGCCGAGAGTCTCGTCGCCCCCGAGGATGCCGTTAATTGCCCAGGTCACTTGAGTGTTGCTGGTACCAGTAACACTTGCGGTGAACAGTTGCGATGCGCCAGCATGGATGCTGGCTTGGGTAGGGGAAATGCTGATGACTACGGCTGGTGGAGCGCTGACAATCTGCACTTGCGCGGATGACAACTGCGACTGGTCCGCCACACTTTTGGCAGAAACAATCACCCCGCCGCCGAGAGGTACGGTAGAAGGCGCCGAGTAGAAGCCGTCCGAGGATATGCGCCCAACGCTTGTATTGCCGCCTGGTATGCCGGCAACCATCCAAATTACTTTTTGGTTCTGCGTTCCAGATATTGCGGCGCTGAACGTCTGGTTGCCTCCGGCTAGCACAATCGCTTCAGAGGGAGAAATCTGAATCGTTACGCTGGACGTCGTGGACGATGACGACGATATTCCCGTGCCACCACCGCAACTTATAGTGAACCAAACTAAAGCCACGGCCGCAACCGACTCCGGGAGCGTCGCGCGGAAGCGCAACGAAACTTGCCCACAAAGACGAACCATGGCGTAAGGCTATGTAGTGGGGAACAGCGGGAACAGATATCAAGAGGTCGTAGGCCCATTACGATAGGGCATAAGAAACTACGAGAGGGGCCAAGGAGGAAGATTGCTCTTCTTGCACACCGGGTTCGTCTTTTAGGCCCATGGCCTTTTTCAGGACCGATGTTCACGGAAGATTTCAACCTGGGCCATCCGAGGATTACCAGCAAATTCCTTCGTAAGCTCGCGTACTAGTAGGCCTGTGGGTGGGTTCGAGATTTACCAAGTCAATCACAACTTGATCGGGACGCAGCATGCTCGACAGTTGGCTCACGCTTGGCGCTTTAGTGCCGATAACTATAACGTCGCCGTTTCGAACTACAGACTCAAAATCTGTAGAAAGTAAGGATCCAATGTGGGGAATGACTTCTTCTATATATTGACGATTGGAACCAGCGATACGGCCCAGTGAAACATCTCGATCCCATATTTGGACCTGAAGGCCTTCTCCCAAAAGCCTTTTGATGAGTCGAACCTGAGGGCTTTCCCGAAGATCGTCAGTTCCGGCCTTGAAGCTTAAACCCAGCATTGCAATTTTCTTCTTGTTGGTCCTTAAAATCGCATCTGCGGCCCGCATGACATGCTCGTCATTACTTGGAATGATCGCTTCGAGTAAGGGGAGGCGAAGATCAAGCTCTTTGGCACGGTGGGTGATAGCGCGAAGGTCTTTGGGCAAACACGATCCACCGAAAGCAAAACCGGGTGCCAAATACGCAGTTGATATATTTAACTTCTTATCTGCGGTGAAAATCTTTGTGATGGCATCTGTATCGAGGTTGAGCGCCTTGCAGATTGTGCCGATCTCGTTCGCAAAACTGATTTTTAGCGCGTGGAAGAGATTCGAAACGTATTTTGCCATTTCGGCAGCGGCAATCGTGGTTACAAAAATTTCGGACTTCAGGCTTCCATAAAGATTGCGCAGCGGAACAAGATGGTCCCGGGACTGTATTCCAAGAACCGTGCAGGGCGGCTCAAAGAAATCTGCCACAGCACTGCCTTCGCGCATGAATTCTGGGTTATAGCAAACGGTGAAATCGACCCCAGCCTTAAGCCCGCTGGATGCCTCAAGCGCGGGGATCAGAACCGATTCGGTGGTCCCGGGCAATACCGTGCTGCGTAGCACAACCACATGATGAGATTTTTTAATTTTCAAAGAAGAGCCGACTTCGCGGGCTACATCATGAACATGGCTGGGATCAAGTTTGCCGTTCGGCAGACTAGGGGTACCCACGCAGAGAAACGAAATATCAGAGCCCAGCACGGCCGCTGCTGCGTCCTCGGTTGCGTGGAGTCTGCAAGCCCTAGTATTTTCCGCAACCATTTCGCTCATTCGAGCCTCAATGATGGGGGTGCGGCCAGAGTTCACCATCTCGACTTTGGCTGGATTAATATCAACGCCTATTACATGGTGCCCCATTTCAGCCAAACATGCCGCTGAAACTAATCCGACGTATCCCAGCCCAAAAATGCTAATAGACGTACTCACGAGACGATTCTCCCAACACTGTAATGAGTCCAATGGCGATTTGATTGGAACGGACAGGCACGCACCTGTCCACCAAAAGTGCCACTGCTCTAGTCTCAAGCGTGCGTAAAGCTCGAGGTAGGCAGAGCGATGTGATTGCGTGAGGCTATCGGCACGGGAATCGCACGCCAGAATTTGAAAGTTAGCATACCGTTATTAATATCGCGTTAAAACTGGGTACGCGCCTCAATTAAGCTGCGCTTACTATGTCATACTTGCGCTGCCAGCCAAGCCTCCATACGCTTCGCGTGGGCGAGCAGCCCGGCCTAAAATTTGCGGCTCGGCCTTCAAGTGAAAGCATGCGCCATGCCTGATTTAAAAAGAATAATAAGGCGACTTACTCATATGAGCCTGGACGAGATGCGTATTCGTTCGGAGCAGGAAATGTGTAAGTACATCGACCTGGCGATCCATAGCCTGCGTCTGCAACATCACAGAAATGTCTTTCTGCGGGACGCAGGGGAAGCCGGAGGGACATTCTTCTTCTCCGCCAACGAATTGGTCGAGCGGACGGAGTTAGTTCGAAAACATCTGAGCACCAAAGTGAACGATCTATTGGCGGAGGCGGATGAAATTCTGAAACATCGGTTTCATCTCCTGGGTTACAACAATATTGATTATGGTTCTGAGATTGATTGGCATCTCGACGCTATACATGGAAAGCGCGCCCCACTCGACCCTTGGTTCAAAATTCATTTTCTTGATTTTGCAGAAGTTGGCGATCATAAAGTCACCTGGGAATTAAACCGCCATCAGCACTTAGTAACTCTGGCTAAAGCATGGCGCTTCACCCTCGACGATAGGTACATTAATGAACTGATCCGCGAGTGGCATGGATGGCAGGTGGCTAATCCCTATCCCATAGGGATTAATTGGAGCAGTAGCCTGGAAGTAGCATTTCGCAGTCTATCGTGGATTTGGATATATCACTTGCTCGCGGATTGCGAGCGATTGCCAAGCGGTTTCAGGACGGACTTGATACGTGCACTGGCGCTAAACGCGCGGCATATTGAGCGCTACAATTCCACGTACTTCTCACCGAACACACATCTGCTTGGCGAAGCCACGGCTCTTTTTTTTATAGGCACACTTTGTCCGCAGCTCAAATCGGCACAACGCTGGCAAAGCATTGGATGGCGCATTTTGGAAAAAGAAGTCCAACGCCAGGTTTATCCCGATGGAATGTACTTTGAGCAGTCTCTCTACTACCACGTCTATGCGCTGGACTTTCTTTTACATGTGCGCGTGTTGTCCGCCCGCAACCAGTTCGACGTCCCAGTTGCATTCGATATGGTATTGGAGAAAATGTTGAATCTGTTGTCGGCGTTGTCTCAGACGGGAACTCCTGACGGTTTTGGGGATGACGACGGCGGAAGAGTTTTCAATCCGCGACGAAATCGGTCTGAGCATTTAACCGACCCCCTCGCTCTCGGCGCAGCTTTGTTCGGGCGCGACGATTACAAGAGAGCCGGAACTTTGACTGAGGAATCCGTGTGGCTTTTCGGGGAGACTGCTGTTTCGGCATTGACTAACAAAAGCTTCTCCACTCCGATACTTGAGTCAACTGCGTTCGAAGCTGGCGGCATTTACGTCATGGCGAGTTCCGATGTTTATGAGGGACAACTTGTGATTGATGCCGGGCCGCAAGGAAGCGGGAAAAGCGGCCACGGGCACGCGGACGCACTGAGTATTCGTGTTTCTGTAGATGGCGAAAGGTGGCTAGTGGACAGTGGGACATTCAGTTATATGCCGGGCGAACGCGGCAACCTTCGCGGCACCGCGGCTCACAATACCTTGCGTGTGGACTACTGTGATCAGGCCATGCCAGACGGACCCTTCGCATGGCGTGCCATTCCAACAGTACGCGCTGAGGAATGGATTCAAGGAGAGACTTTTAGCTTATTTATAGGCAGCCATGATGGCTACAAGCGTCTCACCGATCCGGTTGTTCACCGCCGTTTTGCTTTTCACCTGCATGGCGCTTTTTGGCTGGTGCGCGATGTGGTGGACGGCAGCCAATCCCACCTTCTCGAAACGTTCTGGCATTTTGCATCTGGCTTGAAGGTGATTCAAGAAGGCGCGCTGTTTATTGCTGTTCGCTCGAAAACCACAAGAGAAGAATCGGAAATGCGTCTTGGACTGTTGCCGGTGGAGGATGCTGCCTGGTCCGCTGCTCTAGGTTTGGGCACGATTTCACCCGCTTACGGTAAAAAAGAGTCGGCTCCCCTGGTGCGTAGCAGCGCGCACGTTCTTCTTCCGGCTGAGCACGCCACACTATTGCGCCCCTCATTATTCTCCAACGCTGAGTTCGGGAGGTTCATCCGCGTGAGTGCTTCGGAGAGTAGCGCTCACGGCTACCGCTATGACGAATATGGAGATTCGCATTTTATGATTTTTGCTAACACGGAGAAAAAATCGTGGACGGCTTGCGCTGTCGCGAGCGATGCCAGGTTTATTTACTACTTCATAAAAGAAGGAAAGTTGGCCCACTTCATACTTTGCCGGGGCTCGTTTGCCGAGTTCAATGGAAGGTCGGTTGTCACTCCAGGAAGGCAAATTGAGCGTTTTGAGTGGCGCTCTCTCGACGATTTGGAAGAAATCTATGCCTCCGATGACGAAGTGAAGAATTCATTTTCTCGTAATGCAGTTGTGGCATTCGGTTAGTTAGGCTAGACAACTTGGATTTCTATTGCGAGTAATAAAGGTATGTGTGGAATTGCTGGAGTCGTGAAGTGTGGGGGGGCCAACGTCGTTGACTCCGGGGACTTACGCCGGATGTGCGCGGCTATGGGCCATCGCGGACCTGACGACGAAGGCTTCTACCTCAAGGGGCAAGCCGGACTTGGCATGCGCCGCCTGAGCATCATCGACTTGGCGACTGGCCATCAACCGATCTGTAACGAGGATGGCACGTTATGGATCGTTTTGAATGGTGAAATCTATAACCACGCCACATTGCGAAGACAGCTTGAGGCACGCGGACACCGTTATAAAACTCAATCCGATACAGAGACTGTCATTCACGCCTACGAAGAATATGGCCGTGATTGTGTAAAACACTTCAAGGGAATGTTTGCATTTGCAATTTGGGACGAAAAGGCTCGCCGACTCTTTATCGCGCGGGACCGCTTTGGCATCAAACCGCTCTATTACAGTGCCACGTCAAAATCTTTTATTTTTGCGTCGGAGATTAAGTCGGTCCTGGCCCAAAAGGATTTGCGTGCCGAACTCAATCGCGCCTGCCTGCCTGAGTTTCTAGCCTTCGGATATGTAAGCGGAGAGGAAACATTCTACAAGGGCATTCACACACTGATGCCCGGGCACCTGCTCGAATTGGACGAACATGGCGATCTATTAATCGAACAATATTGGGACCTTAAATCGCATGACGAAAATATTAACCACAACTCGACCTATTACGTCGAACAATACCGCGATCTGTTGGAGAAAGCTGTCAGCAGCCATCTGACAAGTGACGTCCCAGTTGGAGTCTTACTTAGCGGCGGGCTGGATTCGAGTGCCATTGCTGCTTTGATGACGAAAGAGAGGGATGCTGCACTGCAAACCTTTTCGGTGGGCTACTCAGAGCAGCCATATAGCGAGTTACCCTACGCGCGGGTCGTCGCGAAACACCTTAATTCTGCGCATCATGAAGTATTGATTACCAGCGATCAATTCTTTAACGCGCTTCCCAAGTTAATACGGCAGCAAGATGAGCCGATTGCGTGGCCATCGAGTGTTGCGTTGTATTTTGTTGCGCGTCTGGCAGCGGCGCATGTAAAGGTCGTCCTCACCGGCGAGGGTAGTGACGAGACCCTGGCAGGATATACGCGGTACGCATTCACCTTAAAGAATGCAGCTTATAACCACGTCTACAAGGCGGTGGTTCCGGGCGCCGTTCGGAGTCTAGTGCGCGAAAGAATTGGGAACTCCTCCTGGCTGAGTGCACCTATGCGACGCAAGCTGTCCCACACTTTTCTGGCGCGATATGGCGAAACATGGAACTCGCTCTATTTCGATAATTTTTTCTCCGCCTTTGGATTTCAGGATCAGAAGAAATTGCTAATGCCGGATTTTACTCAAGAACTCAAAGAAGGTGCGGTCTATGGCAATGTTCTCAAATATTGGAAGCATTCTCAGGGCGAAATGCTGCATAGACTGCTCTATACGGATATCAAAACGTACCTCGTGGCATTACTAATGAAGCAAGACAAGATGAGCATGGCGGCTTCCATTGAAAGCCGAGTCCCCTTCCTCGATCATGAGCTAGTCGAGTTTGCGACCAGCATTCCTGCGAGTGTTCAACTGCGAGGAATATCGGGCAAACAAGTGCTAAAAAAAGCGATGGCGGAGTTGTTGCCCGACTCAATTGTCAATCGCCCGAAGCTTGGATTTCCGACTCCCTGGCAGAGTTGGCTTTCTGGTAAGCGGCTGAACTCAATCGAGGAGATGCTCTTAGAAAGGCGAAGCATCGAGCGGGGGTTCTTCCGGCCCAGCGTCATCAGGAAGTTGTTTACCGAACATCGTGGAAACCATTGGGACCACTCTGATCGTATTTGGAGACTACTTAACTTCGAATTATGGCAGCGGGTTTGTCTTGAGGGTAGTTCTAATGAACGTCTAAACGTAGCAGATGAGGAATCTTCACTTGTGCAGCATTGATGTGTGTAAAGCTACTCATACCCGAAGTGGCCGACAGGATTTAGACTAGTCCACGCATGTTCGCTTCGAGGACATTCTCCTGGCCCAGTCGGGCATTATTTATGTTCTTTGCCGTTGTGCTTGCCACAGGTCAGGACTCCGCTCCTACAACGCTCCCTCCAGGTGCAGCCCACATAGCGCCTGCAGCTCCTGCCAACAAGGGGATTGTCTTTGACGACTTTATTGACTCGGTTGTCTTGCAGGAACGTCGCTTGACCGATTCGATGCGAAGTTTCAAGCCCATCATTGAGACCTACATCCAGGAGGAGGGCGTCCGGCCGCGCTTCCAGGCAGGGATCATTCCCAACGGTGATGATTATTTCCTGAGCCGTTTGGAACTGACTGGAGATTCGCTGTCCTTCGTGCCTTTTGCAGACGAGGAGACCTGGAAGCGCACGGAAGAATTCTTTGTCCAAGAACCGGCACCTTTAAGCCAGGCCGCTCTTGCCCAGGGATTGTTCCCTGACTTGGGACACTTCGACCGTCAGAACTACATCTTCGAATTTGTCCGCTGGGATGTCCTTGGGGAAGTTCGCTGCGCTGCCCTGGACGTTAGGCCTCGTGAGCATTCCAATACCAAGAACCGTGGTTTTGTCGGCCGGATTTGGGTCGAAGATCAGGATTACAGCATTGTGCGCTTCACCGGAACGTTCACCTCTACGGGTTTCGCCAAGCGCGCATTTCACTTCGACAGTTGGCGGCTAAACGTGCAGCGCAATCAATGGATGCCTGCCTATGTCTACACCGAAGAGTCGAACCCTCACGATCTTGATCTTGCCCACAGATTATTGTTCAGGGCTCAAACCAAGGTTTGGGGCTATGATCTGCAAAATGCGCGCGATCATCTGGAAAATGAGAAACCACTGACCGATAACCCTGCAAGGGTAAATTCGCGACAACAAGAAAATTCGCGGGAAGTGAGACCAGCCTACGGCGACGACGAAACTCCATACCCGCCAGAAGACACAGTAGTAGAGCGAGCGGAAGCTGCCGGACTTATGGCCCCGGAGGGGGATGTTGACCAGATCTTGCAGACGGTACTCAACAACTTGTTAATTACTAACGACCTCGACATTCCCGGCGTCCGCTGCCGCGTGCTGCTCACAACTCCGCTGGAATCGTTCGTGATGGGCCGCACGATTGTGGTGAGCCGCGGGCTTCTCGACGTGCTGCCTGATGAAGCGACTCTAGCGGCCGTACTAGCGCACGAACTGGCTCACGTTCTTTTGGGTCACACCGTTAGCCCGGCATACTTGGTAGGAATTGCGCAGTCCTCTTCCGATTCTCAAATCTTTGCCGCCCTCGACTTCCATTTCGATCGCAATGAGGAAAAAGGTGCTAACAAGAAAGCGCAGGAAGTGCTTTCAAAGTCACCGTATAAAGACCAATTGGTGAATGTGGGCCTCTTTCTACAGACATTGGACGCCCGCTCTGCACGGTTCCCGAACTTATTGCACGGACGCTTCAGTGAAGACTTCGGTAGTAATCGATTGTTCGCGTCTCCGAAGCTTCCGAAGGCAGATCGGCTGAATCAGATTTCTGCCCTGCCTCTGGGATCTCGAATCGTCGTCGATCCGTGGTCGGACCGAATTGAAATGCTCAAGAGCAAACCGATACGCCTAGCTTCGCCGGCCGAGAAAATTCCGTTCGAAGTAACACCATTTCATCCCTACCTCAAGCGACTGGATGTACCCGAAAATTCGCACAACGCAACAGGACAATAACAGGGGTCACTCGGCTCAGGCAGGGCCAGATTGGCCTAGCGAAGGCAATAGTGTAACATTGCATTAATTACCGTCTGCTCGGCAGTCCCAGTAGTCCCGTCTAAGAAGTTTTCAACGCTTTGCCAGTACAGGATCCAATCGGTTATGTCTCACACGTCGCCTCAGGCACATTTTGCACTTCTCCCGGAATCGCAGCCGCCTTGGACTCAGTTTGTTGTCAGCATGGGCGTGCAAACTATGGCAGTGGCAGTGCTGGTTTGGCTTGGCCTCCTGCACCCCGCAGTCTTGAGCCGGGCCGCTCGTGACTATCATTTTGTGCCATTAGTCAGCACGCCTCTGGTGATAAACCATCAACCAGCCCCTGTATCCGTGTTTCAGCAACCACTTGTCGTTATGCGTCATTCCATCCCTGAGGAGCTTCTGCTACCGCCAGAGCGTCCCAAGCCGGTAGCGGAAATTGATCCGCCCAAGTTGCAAACAGACGCTCGTATGCCGGTCCTGCCTCCCACCGTTCCGGTAGTTCCGGCTTCGCTCGTAAAAACCGACGCATTTTCCAGCGGGAGTTCTGCCACGCCTAACATAGCGAAGGCGCCGCAGCGAGTTCAGACCGGCGGCTTCGGCGATCCGAATGGCGCGGCGACGCCGCCCACGAATGACCGGCCGGTAACGATTGCAAAGCTAGGATCGTTCGATCTGCCTTCCGGACAGGGGAGTGGCAATGGGATGGCTGGCCCGCGGCGCACGGTGGGACTGGCCGCCAGCGCGGGGTTTGGAAATGGAATGGCCACTGGAGATGGAAGCGGCAGCTTGTCGGCTTCTCGTGGAACCGTCCGGCAAGGCGGCTTCGGAAATGCTAACGATCCTGTACTTGAGCCGGCGCGCGCCAAAGTGACCGAAAACGCTACTGCGAAAACATTGCCGGCAGAAATACTGTCCAAACCGACGCCGGATTACACCGATGAAGCGCGCAAGTTACGTGTGGAAGGCGAGGTCTTGCTCGAGGTAGTATTCGGGGCTTCTGGTCAGTTGCGAGTAGTACGAGTTGTTCGCGGGCTCGGTCACGGCTTGGATGAGAACGCTGTCCGTGCCGCGGAACAGATTCGCTTCAAGCCAGCTTCTCAAAATGGCCAAGCGACCGATTCAACTGCCATCTTGCACATCATTTTTCAATTGGCTTAGCCAATTATGGGGATTGGATTTATGCGCAGTGTGACGAATTCCGTGGTAACCCTCGTTATATTCTTGAACCTTTCAGTTTGGAGTTTTGCACAAGACGTATCACGGGCCGCCGCTCCAGCAACAAAAACAGATTCGGCCAACTCCGGTCAACCATCCGCGCCCACTCCTTCAGCAGGGGCATTCGATCAGGTAGTAGATCGAGTAGTGCAGCGCGAGCAATTCTTTGTGGCCCAGATGCGTCACCTGCACCCGCTCGTGGAAACCTATATCCAGAACCTGAAGAATGACCGCGAGCATAATGTCGTTCCTATCAGCGATGAGTACTTTCTCGGGCGCTTGGATACGAGTAACGGAGCAGACGACCGCTCGTTTACGGGCCAAGCCGACCGGGGTAAGCGTTTCGTCAACCGGCTCTCCAGCAGCCACTCCATGAAGTTTCTACCGCTGGGCTTCGCGACGATGGTAATGCTGGACGAAGACTTCCAGAGGCAATATTACGACTTCAACTTTGTTCGCCAGGAATTCCTGGGCGAAGTGCGTTGCCTGGTGATTGACGTCCAACCGAAAGAACAAGCTAGCAATGAACGTTTCGTAGGAAGGATTTGGGTCGAAGACCAAGACTACAATATCGTCCGTTTCAACGGCAGCTATTCCCCTCATAAGGAAAACTCCTACTTGCGTTTTGATAGCTGGAGACTGAACCTGCGTCCCGGTGTTTGGTTGCCTGCCTACATTTACGGAGAAGAGTCCGATCTCAAAGTTAAGTCCGGGCAAACACCCCGATTCAAAGCCCAGACGCGGCTATGGGACTACGACCCACAACGCCTCACGAATAACCAGGAGTTTACCCAGATACAAGTTGAGTCTCTCCAGACTGTCCGAGATCAGAGCGAGTCGGCACAAGATGATAGTCCGGTTGAAGCTGAACGCGCGTGGGAACGCCAAGCAGAAGAGAATGCGGTGGAACGCCTCCAGAAGATTGGATTGCTTGCGCCGCCGGGCGAAGTGGACAAGGTGATGGAGACTGTGGTCAACAACTTAATAGTGACGAACAACTTGACACATATTCCTGACGTCCGTTGTCGAGTGTTGCTAACATTGCCGCTGGAGTCGTTCACCATTGGGCGGACGATAGTGGTGAGCCGGGGCCTCCTCGATGTGCTCCCCGATGAGCCTTCGCTGGCCATGGTATTGGCTCATGAACTGGGCCACATTGTGCTCGGACACCGATTGGATACGAAGTTGGCTTTCAACGATAGCGTGTTCTTTCCTGATGACAAGACTTTCGAGCGTCTGGATTTCACTCGCAACGCTGCCGATGAAGAAGCCGCTGACCGAAAGGCAGTCGACCTCCTAGCAAAATCTCCATACAAAGATAAGCTGGGTAATGCCGGGCTCTTCCTCAAGGCGCTTCAGGCGCGTGCGCCTGAGTTGAAGCACCTGATCCGGCCGCACCTTGGGAACAGCCTCGCGGGTGGAAAAACTATGCGTATGTCGGCCCTGCTTAATTCGGCACCTCAGCTCGAGACGCCTCGCCTAGACCAGATTGCGGCGTTGCCCTTAGGCGGAAGAGTCAAGTTGGATCCGTTGAGCAATCGTGTAGAGTTATTGAAGACTAAACCAGTCGCACTGCTTTCGGTGCGCGAGAAGATACCTTTCGAAGTTACGCCCTTCTTTCCGTACCTCACGAGGCTACATACAGTATCTCCCGATAAAGTCGCAGTTGTACCATCCGCTCAGTGAGAGAGTGGCACAGTCCGGAATTTATAAAATATTTTCCTCATAAATCACTTTCTTCATGATATCGCTGCGATTCGGAAATGCCGCCGACGCAACGTCTGTTATTTAACGGCAGTCGGATTCTAGTATGCTACCTCGTGAGTTTGGTTTAATTGCAATGTCGAATTTATGGGTTGCGTAAACTTCTAGTTGCGTATTAGTTGTGACTGATAGCGCCCAGAAGCGAGCCCGCAACTGCTCCGCCGATGAGTGGACCAAGGATCGGCACGATGGCGTAGCCCCAATCGGAGCCGCCTTTATGCGTGATTGGCAGCAGGGCGTGTGCGAGGCGCGGCCCAAGGTCGCGGGCGGGATTTATGGCGTATCCCGTGGTTCCGCCGAGAGAAAGCCCAATGCCCCAGACCAAGGCGGCGACGAGATAGGGGCCGAGTCCCGGTGCCAGACCTGAAGCACTGACTGATTTTGAAAAAATTGCGCCCACGACAAAAACGAGAACAAAGGTTCCAATGATCTCGCTTATCAAGTTTGCGCCGAAGTTGCGAATTGCAGGCGATGTGCAGAAACAGGCAAGTTTCAGAGTTGGATCGGGAGTCTCTCTCCAATGTGGGAGAAAATGGAGCCAGACAAGAATGGCCCCAGTGAATGCGCCGCACAATTGCGCAACCAAGTAAGGGGCAAATTTTTCAAAGTGGCCGGACGACACTGCGAAACCCATTGTCACCGCAGGATTGAGGTGGGCATCGGTGCTGCCGCAGGCCATTGCGGTGAATACGCCTGCCATGACCGCAAATGCCCAGCCGCTAGTGATCACCATCCATCCAGAGCCTTCAGCTTTTGAACGTTTGAGCAGAACATTTGCAACCACCCCATTGCCCAGCAGTATGAGCACGAGCGTGCCCATGAACTCGCCAAAACATTTCGCAAGCATCCGGCGAACTCCTTTTGTGATTCTGATTTCGAATCAGCCGACCCAATCAAATGATTTACTTACCGCCCGCTTCCAAAGCCTGTACATTTCATCGCGCTTCGCATCTGGCAGATTGGGTTTCCAGGTGCAATCTACGGCCCAATTGGCACGTAAATCTTTGAGATCCTTGAAGTATCCAACGGCCAAACCGGCGGCATAAGCCGCGCCTAGAGCGGTTGTGGCGTCTTTCGTCACCGGGCAAACCACGGGACGGTTGAGAATATCTGCCTGGAATTGCATGAGCAATTCATCCGCGACCATACCACCGTCTGCGCGAAGGATATCGAGCTGAATGCCTGAATCTTTTTCCATCGCTTCGAGGACGTCGCGCGTTTGAAACGCGGTGGCTTCCAACACCGCGCGTGCAATGTGGCCTTTATTGGCATAACGTGTAAGGCCGGCGATGATGCCGCGGGCACTGTCATTCCAATAAGGAGCATACAAGCCGGAAAATGCCGGAACGAAATACACTCCACCGTTATCATCTACTGTGCGCGCCAGAGATTCGATATCAGAACTTTTTCTGATTAGCCCGAGATTGTCGCGCACCCACTGGACCAGAGCCCCGGTGATGGCGATGCTACCTTCCAACGCATAATGGGCCGGTTGATCGCCGAATTTATAAGCCACGGTTGTGAGCAATCCGGATCTGGAGTCAATTTTTCGGGTGCCGGTGTTCATCAGCAAAAAGCAGCCTGTGCCGTATGTATTTTTTGCTTCTCCGGGTTCGAAACAGGTTTGGCCTACTAACGCAGCTTGTTGATCGCCGAGTATTCCGGCGATGGCAACGTTTCTTACGGATTGTTCCGTAGCGGGCCCGTAGTTCTCGCTGCTAGAACGAATTTGCGGCAATATCGCTGGCGGGATTCTGAATATTTTGAGAATTTCATCATCCCAAGTTAGGGTTTCCAGATTCATCAGCTGCGTGCGGCTAGCGTTTGTGACATCGGTCACGTGCACGCCGCCGTTGCAACCACCGGTCAAGTGCCATAGCAGAAAAGTGTCAATGTTGCCAAAGAGGACTTCTCCCGCGTCCGCCAGTTTGCGAACGCCGCTCACGTTTTCAAGAATCCATCGAATTTTGAGACCGCTGAAGTAAGTGGTGAGTGGCAAGCCGGTTTTGGTGCGAAAGCGGTCCTGCCCTCCCTCTGTCGCCAATTCATTGACGTACTCCGCTACGCGAGTGTCCTGCCATACGAGGGCATTTGCCACCGGCTTGCCAGTCTTTCGATTCCACATGACGGTTGTTTCGCGCTGGTTGGTGATTCCAATTGCGGCGAGGTCTTTGGGTTGAAGGCCACTTTTTGCCATTGCGTCCGCTATAACTTCACGTGTGTTTTGCCAGATTTCTTCGGGGTCATGTTCAACCCATCCAGGCCGAGGATAAATTTGTTCGTGTTCCATCTGGGCAATCGCTTTTATGCGGCCTGATTGGTCGAAAACAATGAAGCGCGTGCTGGTTGTGCCCTGATCAATTGCGCCGATGTGATTTGCCAATGCGCAACTCCTTCTTTGCCTTCTATCTGCTAAAGATTGGACGCGATTCTACTATGCGGGACGATTGCGAGATAATCCCGCTGAATCCAAAAGATAATCGATCTTTTCTATGTATTGCTTTACGGCTGCGTCGGCTTCTGGAACGCTCCAACGTAGCTCTTCTGCAATCAATGAACCAACAACTGGAGCAGCCTTAATCGAATCCCGCCACGAATAAAATTGCATGCCGATTCTGCGGGCGAGAACATCTTCGATCGTATATGCCATTTCATGACGCACCGAATAAATCACTTCCGCGCGAATCGCCTCACCACCCTCAAGAATTGGCCCCATGAGCGCGGCATTTTCTTTCCCCAGTGCGAGAACTTGTTCCGCGGCAGTACCGAATTTTGATGACAGATGATGGGCAGTGTTTTGCGAAAGGGAATACTCCTGACAGAGTTTCTTCCAGTAGTCATCGGTGAAGCCCTCGCTACCATAAAGAAGATGATTGTGGGTCATCGATTCGGTTTGAGGAACGCCCAAGGCCTGCTGAACGCGGTGAATCGTATCCTCGGCCATGGCGCGGTGCGTAGTCCACTTTCCACCCATGATGCTGATCAAGCCACTTAAGGGATCTACTTCGATCACATCGTCGCGCGCGAGAGTTTTGGTGTCGGCTTTATTTTCCGAACTTACAAGAGGTCGTGCACCAGCAAAACCGCTGACAATTTCATCCGGCGTGACTGCGCGGGCGAGATAATGATTGAGATGACGCAGCAAATATTCGACATCCGCCCGCGTTACCACTAACTCGGCGTCCGGTGCGACCTCTTCGTCGGTCGTCCCGACCAGAAGCCTTCCGCCCCAAGGAATTGCAAACAGAACCCGCCCGTCTTCTGTCTTTGGGATTAGAAGCGCGTTATCGGTTGGGAAAATATCCAGAGGCAGGAGGATATGCGCCCCTTTGCTAGGACGCATGCGCTTATGCAACGAAGGTGTTGCAAGTTGGCGAATGGAATCCGAGAACGGCCCCGTGGCATTGACGATTGTTTTAGCGTTGACTGTGAATGTGTTCTGACTCAAAAGGTCTTTGACCAGAACGCCGTTGACTCGGTTATCTTTATCCCGCAGAAAATCAATGACGCTGGCGTGGTTCAACGCATTTCCACCGGCTTGTGCAAAGCTTTGCACAAGGGCGAGATTGTATCGAGCGTCGTCAAACTGGCCGTCCGCATAGGCCACGGAGCCAATTAAGCCTTTTTGATTCAATCCGGGCATTCGTGCCAACGTTTCTTGCTGGGAAAGAAACTTGCTGGGTGAGATGCGCCGGCCCGACCCCGCAAGCCAGTCGTAAAGTTTCAGGCCGATATCCAGATAGGCGGCATCAATCCAGCTGTAACTCGGGACAAGGAACTCAAGTTTTCGCGTGAGGTGTGGGGCATTTTCGAGCATACAAATACGCTCATGCAAAGCTCGCACCAGCACGTGATACTCCTGAAGGTCGGCGTTCTTAATCGCTTCTTCGAGATAGCGAACGCCGCCGTGAATGATCTTGGTCGCGGCGCTTGATGTTGCACCGGCGAAGTCGCCTGCTTCAAAAAGAACAGTCTTTATGCCGCGCAACCGTGCGTCTAACGCGCAGGCGGATCCGGTTGCGCCTCCGCCAATCACGCACAAATCGAACTGCTGACCTGGAATGTCGCGCAGCTCTTGGGTTCTACCCTTCATGGGATTTCCAACTTCATGTCTTATACGTCATGTCGCGGACGTTCAAATTGCTAAGTATAGCGTTCAATTGTTTGCGGCCAATATTCCATACCGTGATATAAATTAGCGCATTGAATCAATCTTGAATTTCTGCATTGGTAATGTAAACGGTTCAACTTCGTCTGGAGGAATCTACCATGGTCTTCGGCATGTCGCTCGCCACGTACACGCTTGTTCACGTCGTCATCAGTCTGCTCGGGATTGCATCCGGATTGATCGTCCTTTTGGGTTGGATTGCCCGTAAACAGTACGAAGCGTGGACAAAATTATTTTTTCTTACTACGATTCTGACCAGCGTGACCGGCTTTGGATTTCCCTTTGAGCATCTGCTGCCGTCCCACATTGTGGGAACCATCTCTCTCATCGTGCTGGCGATCGCATTGGTGGCACAATACCAATTCCACGGAGCTGGGATTTGGCGCCGGGTCTATGTCATTTGTTCGACGCTTGCACTGTATTTAAATGTGTTTGTCTTGGTTGTGCAGAGTTTCCTGAAGGTTCCGGCCTTGCATGCCATGGCGCCGACCCAGAAAGAACCGCCATTCCTGATCGCTCAACTTACGGTGATGGTGATTTTTGTCGTGTTAGGTTTGTTAGCGGTCAAGAAGTACCGCGTTGGTCTGGCCACCGCTTAAGCCTTCGAAGTTGGGCGGCTAGCTACTTCACTGTAGTGATGGCGCCTTCGGAAGCCGATGAAACTAGCGAGGCGTACTTGGCGAATACCCCATATGTGTAACGTGGCGGTCTAGGCTTTCTTTGCGTCAGCCGCTCGTGGAGAACAGCATCAGCAAGTTCGACGTTGAGATTTCGCTGCGCTATATCAATTTGCACCACATCATTCTCTTGCAGTGCGGCAATTGGTCCACCCAGAGCCGCTTCGGGGGAAACGTGGCCGATCATCAATCCGCGCGTCGCGCCGCTGAAGCGGCCGTCGGTTAACAACGCGACAGACTCGCCCAACCCTTCGCCGACGATTGCCGCGGTGACACTGAGCATCTCGCGCATTCCGGGTCCACCTTTCGGGCCTTCATTACGAATTACTACTACATCGCCGGGACGGATTTGCTTGCTTGTTACCGCTGCCATTGCCTCTTCCTCCGATTCAAAGATGCGTGCCGGGCCGCGATGAGTTAAGCGTTCATGCCCGCTGATTTTTGCTACGCATCCCTCCGGTGCCAGGTTGCCGCGGAGTATGACGATGCCTCCAGTTTTCTTCAGTGGCTTATCGAGAGAGACGATTACCTGCTGCCCAATTGTTTCAACTGATTTCTTCGCTTCTTCCGCGAAGGTCTCTCCAGTTACTGTCAAGGTTGAGCCATCTGCGATACCCGCATCGAGGAGCCGTTTCGCGATGACAGGAATACCACCAGCTTTATCCACGTCGACCGCGACGAAGCGCCCGGCAGGCTTAAGATCGGCAAGCAGGGGAGTGCGCTCGCTGATTTTCTGGAAATCATCAATGACGAGGGGGATATTTGCTTCTCGAGCGATAGCCAGCAAATGTAGAACGGCATTTGTGGATCCACTTGTGCACGCAACACCGGCGATGGCGTTGTGAAAAGCTGGAACGCTCAAAATATCTTTCGGACGAATGCCAAGCTTCAGCGCGTTCATGACAATTTCACCGCAGCGGAATGCGACTTCATCTTTGCGCGGATACATGGCGGGTACGCCATTAAAGCCCATGGGCGAAAGGCCTATTAATTCCATCACGGTGGACATCGTATTCGCGGTGTACTGACCCCCGCACGCGCCTGCACCGGGGCAGGCGGCGTTTTCTATATCGAGGAGATCTTTGTCGCTTATTTTCCCGGCGGCATTTGCACCCACGGCTTCAAAGACATCCTGAATGGTGACGTCTTTCCCTCGATATACTCCCGCGGCGATGGTGCCTCCGTAGAGCACCAATCCAGGGATGTCTAACCTCGCCATTGCCATGGCGGCTGCGGGAATGGTCTTGTCGCAACCGACAACGCAGACGACAGCGTCAAACATCTGCCCACGGCACACCAATTCAATGGAGTCGGCAATCACTTCGCGGCTTACGAGCGATGCACGCATGCCTTCGGTGCCCATGGTTTCACCATCGCTAATGGCGATTGTGTTGAACTCCATCGGAGTGCCACCTGCGGCGCGAATGCCTTCTTTGACTTTGGCCGACAGTCGCCGTAGGTGAAAATTGCACGGCATGGTCTCGATCCAGGTATTGGCAACGCCGACCAGCGGACGGCTGAGGTCAGCATCGGTAAATCCAATGGCTTTGAACATGGCGCGGGATGGCGCACGATCACGACCATCGGTTATGCCACGGCTGCGATGTTTGAGGTCCATAGGCAGGGATAGATTACGACAATTGGAGGAACAATGAGCAGGCTTATGCAGTTTATGCCATTGCCGAGCGCGCAGCTTCGGTAAGGTTCACGCTCGCCGGCGGATGCGGCGCTTGCCACGCTCCGTGAGTGTGCATCATCTCTTTGAGCGGAGCGCCCGCGTGCAGATCCATTACGTCCACAATCGCATGCCAGTCGCGGCAAAGCTGGCCAACTTGCTTGGTATTCACATTGAGCAACAATGTGACTTTATGCATGTGCTCAGCCGGTTCCGCTTGAACATAAGGCATATCGAGACCTCGGCGCGACGCTGCATTCAGAATGCGCATCAAAGTTCCTTGCGTATTGCGATAGCGAATGTGAAATACGTGCATATCGTCTCCTCGTTATTCAAAGCTTCTATGAATCTTCTTCCAGCAACATCTCAGACAATGCCGCACCCGAGGGCACCATGGGGAATACATTAGCTTCTGGATGACAATCGAATACCAACAACCCCGGTTCCGGCGAGCGCAGAAACGCTTCCAAAGTGTTGGCAGTATCTGAAGTCACGGGATATTCGCGCATTGCTGTCTCTTCCAGACGTTGCGCATGAATCCGGTAAGCCTTTGCGATCTCGACAAAGTCCGGATTGTCGCTTAAATCAGTTTCTGCATAGTTACGCGAATAAAAAAGCTGCTGCCACTGCCGCACCATGCCGAGATATTTGTTATCCACGATCACAATCTTGATAGGCAGACCCAGGCGACGTATTGTTGCAAACTCTTGAATGTTCATTTGAATTCCGCCGTCGCCGGACACACAGAGCACAGTCGTCTCTGGTTTTGCGAGTTGAACGCCGATGGCTGCCGGAAGCGCAAAGCCCATTGCGCCCAAGCCACCCGATGTAATGAAACCTCGCGGCGAGGAAGAACGGTAGCGCTGTGCGGCCCACATCTGATGCTGGCCTACATCGGCGACGATTATGCTATCGACAGGCAGTCGGCTGAAGAGCTCGTCCAGGAAGCGAATGGTAGGTTGCGAGAGTCCCCGCGGGTCAAGTTCGGCCCGCTCTGCGCCGCAAGCAAGCTCGCGCCAAGCGCTCCAGTCAGGCAAGGTCGTTTCGCTGATTGCAGCATGAAATGCCGGGATTGTTTCCGCCAGGTTACCGATAACGGGCAATTCACAAGGCCGCACGCGATCAAGCTGCGCCGGGTCAATCTCGAAGTGCACAATGCGCGCATCTGGTGCAAAGCGTGCGGGATCCCCGGTTACGCGGTCATCGAGTCGCGCACCAAAGACTAAAAGAAGATCGGTCTCGTGCAATGCCATGTTCGCGGCGCGCGTTCCGTGCATGCCGACCATCCCGAGGTAATAAGGCACTTCCGCAGAGACTGCGCCTAATCCATGTACAGTGACGAAACAGGGAATATTTAAGTCATCGAGTACCTTGCGTAACTCTGGGATTGCGCCTGATAATTTCGCGCCAGCGCCAATCAGGGCTACGGGTTTGTTAGATTTCTTCAATAAAGGAATTAATGCTTCACAAAAGTACGACGCCACATGCGCAGTTTTTGGATGTGCAACGAATCTTGCGGGTTCGCGGAATTCCGTCAAGACTTTCAGTAAATCCACGGGGATATCGAGTACCACCGGCCCCGGGCGTCCACTGCGGGCCCAATAAAATGCTTGCGCAATCACTTCCGGGATTTCTTCGATCGATTGCACTAGGCGGCTCCATTTTGTAAGAGAAAGAGTGAGCCCGAAAACATCAGTCTCTTGAAATGCATCGCTTCCAATCAAAGCGCTCCGCACTTGGCCAGTGATGCAGACCAGAGGCACGGAATCCATTTTGGCGTCGGCAATCCCCGTGACCAGATTGGTTGCACCAGGCCCGCTGGTGGCTATGGCTACTCCCACCCTGCCCGTCGAGCGCGCATAACCCTCGGCGGCAAACACAGCGCCTTGCTCATGGCGCGTCAGGATGTGTCGGACGCCACTCCCGTTAAGAGCGTCGTAGAGCGGCATGATGGCGCCGCCCGGATAACCAAACACCAGGTCTACGCCCTCTGCTCGTAAACAGCGCAGAACGATGTCAGCGCCTTTAAGCATTTACAACCTGCTGCGTGGGAATTTTTTCAGTCGTAGTTTGCGGCTCGGCTTTCTTGATTTCTTTCGGCAGCCACGACATCATCCCGCGCAGTCGAGCGCCGACTTCTTCTATGGGATGCCGCCGTTCCGCCTCACGTAAAGTTGCGAAATTCTTTCCGCCATTCTGGTTCTCCGTAATCCATTCACGGGCGAAAGTGCCGTCTTGAATGCGGGCCAACGTTTTTTGCATAGCGTCTCGCGTAGCATCGCCAACCACCTCGTTGCCGCGCGTCAGGTCACCATATTCGGCAGTGTTCGAGATGGAATAACGCATCCGGCTTAGGCCGCCTTCGTAAATCAGGTCAACAATCAATTTCATTTCATGCAAACATTCGAAATAAGCAATTTCTGGTTGATAACCGGCCGCGACAAGAGTTTCAAAGCCTTTTTTGATGAGCGAAGTCAGGCCGCCGCATAGAACCGATTGCTCGCCAAACAAATCTGTCTCTGTTTCTTCTTGAAACGTAGTTTGCAAGACTCCGGCGCGAGTGGATCCAATGCCGTAGGCATAACAGAGCGCGTATTCATGGGCGCGGCCGGTGGCATCTTGTTGAATGGCGATCAGCGACGGCGCGCCCCGCCCCTCGCTGTAAACCCGTCGCAACAGGTGACCTGGACTTTTGGGTGCAATCATCACGACATCCACATCCTTTGGCGGCGTGATGGTTTTGAAATGAATACTGAAGCCGTGGGAAACGCCGAGAATTTTGCCCGGCGTCAAATTTGGTTGGATAGCCGAGGCGTAGAGTTCGCCCTGAGTTTCGTCGGGCGTGAGAATCTGAATCCAGTCGGCGCGGCGTACTGCTTCCGAGGGCGGGAACACTTGCATGCCATCCGCTCGCGCCTGCCGCGCACGGGGACGGTTGGGATCCAGGCCGACAATGACGTTGTAGCCGCTGTCGCGCAGATTCTGCGCCTGCGCGTGGCCTTGGCTGCCATAGCCGAGGATCGCGATGGTTTTGCCCGTGAGTGCGGCTGGATTAGCGTCGTGGGTGTAGAAAATTTGGGCCATAAAACCTCCTATATAGCAAAACCGACCGGTCGGTATGTTGGAATCTTAACGACTCTGCCGAATGTCTGTCAAGACAAAGATGCCATGCCTGTTAAAATGCGTGGTTCGTTTGATTTGGGGCCAAGTTCATGACACGCGAAACCACTCTCGATTCCCGGCAGGAGATCCTGCGCACCGCAGCTCGCTTGTTTCAACAACGCGGATACGACGCCACATCGATGAATGATGTGGCCGCCGCTCTAAATTTAAGCAAAGGCGGCCTTTACCATCACTTCGAGAGCAAAGATCAGATTTTGTTTGACCTGATGGACGGCGCCATGGACATCACCCAGCGTCGCGTAGTGGACGAGGTGCGAAAAATTGCCGACCCCGAACAAGCGCTGCGTACTTTAATTCGCCTTCATATTGACGTGGTTCTGAGCGTGCGCGATCGCGAAGTAACGGTCATGCTGCATGAAAACCATCCTTTGCCCCCGGCGCTGCGCCGGAGGGTGAACAAGCGAAAGAAGGAGTATGTGCATTTTCTGGAAAACCTGATTGCGCAGGTGCAACGAGGGAGAAACTCCCGAAGCGCGGTTAGTCCGAGAGCCGCCGCTTTCGCTCTACTCGGAATGATTAACTGGATTTATCAATGGTACAAGCCTGACGGGGTGCTGACAGGCGAGGACATCAGCCGCGAATACACAACAATTTTCTTTGCTGGAGCTTTCGGATAAGCCTATGAAAAGCATGCGTCGTTTGATTATTTTGACATTCGTGTTAGCCGCCGCTGTTTTTACCCAATCACAATCTGCTGCTACTGATCCTTACAAACCCACCCTCGACCGATTGCAGGCAATCAGCAGTATTCCTTTGGATGACTGGCGAATTCATGCCGCCGATCTGGCACATGGCGAAATCCCAGCGCAAGATTTCAGCAGCTGGCAATCCATCAAAGTGCATGAAAACTGGGAAGGCTCACGGTGGCTGGTGCGGACTTTTAAAGTCCCAGTTCAGTTGAATGGCTATAACTTGCAAGGTTCGCACATTTCACTTGATTTGCACGTTGGCAGCGCAGACGCAATTCAGGTAAGCGTCTTTGCCAACGGATCGATGATCGCCCGTACTGATGAAGACGGGCAGGTGCCAATTCCGCTCATAGAAAATGCCCAGCCGGGGCAGGAGTTCTTCATTGCTGTGCGCGTGGTGGATTCAGGCGGGGGTGGTTGTTGTGGGGGAAACGCCAGTCGTTTAGAGCACGCCGAGCTAAGAATTGAGCCAGCATCGGGCCGCCCAGATGCTGCTCTGATGCGCCTGGAGGTTTTGTCGGCTGAGCCATTGATTGCTGCCTACGAAGACGGCAAATCTACGCGCCAGCAGCAGCTTGATGCGGTGGTGAAGGCCATCAATATTGCCGCTCTCGACAGTGGCGATCAGACTGCATTCGATGCTTCGCTTCGCGATGCGCAAAGCAAACTCGAAGAATTGCGTCCTTATATGCAGCAGTTCAAAGTATCTGCCGTGGGTAACAGTCATATTGACATGGCTTGGCTCTGGCCCTGGACAGAAACAGTGGAAGTTGTACGCAATACGTTTGGGACCGCTTTGCAGCTCATGCGAGAGTATCCCGATTTCAAGTTCACAGCCAGCGCGGCGCAGGCTTACGTCTGGATGGAAGAAAAATATCCGG
>JAJPHW010000160.1 GCA_021325035.1 Terriglobia bacterium | reverse complement strand
GGAAAAGAAATAGGCGACGAAATCAAACTTTCCGCTGGGGAGAATCAAATTAAATTCAGCGCGTGGATGCGCTCGATTGTTCCGGTCGATCATTTGCAAATTGTCTGCAACGGCAAGGTCGCACAGGATTTGCAGTTGGCGGGAGATCGACAAAGCGGCGACTTTACCGGGTCAATCCCCATTTCACAAAGTGGATGGTGCGTTCTGCGTGCTTGGAGCGACAAGGCAGAGTATCCCATCCTCGATATTTATCCGTACGCGACGACGAGCCCGATTTATATAAGTGTCGGTGATATTCCGCCACGCTCGCCGGACGACGCAGCCTTTTTTGTCACCTGGATTGACCGGCTGATAGCCAATGCTTCGGCAAATCGCGACTGGAACACAGAGGCTGAAAAACAGCACGTGCTTGATACGCTGAATCGTGCCAAAGAAATCTATGCAGCGAAGGCCAGATAGTTAGGCATTGGCCGCGGCAGATTTTTCTATTCCTAATAGTTTTTTCTTGCGCTCCACGCCCCAGCGATAGCCCGTTAGTTTCCCATCTTTTCCAATCACGCGATGGCACGGAATCGCCACCGCAATCCGGTTCGATGCGCAGGCTCGCGCCACGGCCCGAGTTGCATTCGGCTGTCCAATCGCTTTGGCGACTTCGGCGTACGATTCGGTCTTGCCGAAGGGAATCGATTGCAAATGCGTCCACACCAACCGCTGAAATGCCGTCGCCTGAATGTCCAAGGGTAAAGATGAAGACGATTTCACCTTGTGCCCCTGCATTTGCTGAAGGAGTTTCGCACTTTGATCGCGAAGGGCATCATCGTCGCGACGACGTTGCGCAAAGGGAAACTCGTGCTTCAATCCTTGTTCGAGTTCTTCGTCAGAATTCCCAAATTGGATGGCGCAAATTCCCTTGTCGGTGGCGGCGATCAACATGCGGCCCAGGGGAGAATCCGCCAGCGTGTAGCGAATCGGTGCCGCAATTGCGCCCCTGCGGTATTTATCCGGAGTCATGCCCAACTGCGAAGCCGTGCGTTCGTACAATCGGCTACTCGAACTGTAACCAGCGTCATACATCGCGCGTGTCACCGAATGTCCCGCCTGCAAATTGCGTTTGAGCTGGTTCATGCGGCATGAGTCGGCATAAGCGCGCGGAGTCACTCCCAGAGCAGCTTTGAATGTCCTCTGCAAGTGAAATGGACTCTGTCGAAACTTTTTGGCCAAGCACGACAGGGTTACATTCTCATCAAGATTTTGCTCGATGTAGCGGCAGATTGCTTTTACTGCTTCTGTCCGGGGATTAGGCTGCGAAGCGCGCGGCCGACAGCGCAGGCAGGCGCGATATCCCGCTTTTTCAGCTTCATCGGGGTGTTTGTAGAAGGCAACATTTTCGCGTCGTGGCCTTCGCGACGGGCATGAAGGACGGCAATATACGCCCGTGGACGAGACCGCAAACACAAACGAGCCATCATGCTCCGCGTCACGATCAAGCACCGCTTGCCAGCGAGTATCTTCGCTTCTATCGTTGGTTGAAAATTTCGGAGTCATCGGTGTTGGAGCTATATTGAGTATGGTATCGGCATCCATGATTCGAAAATCTAAATCTTGCGCTGTTGCTGAACTATCCGCTTCTTGCGGTCAAAGTGAATTATTGAGTTGTCATCCTGAGGGAGTGCTTTTTGCGAACCGAAGGACCCGGGCGGGCCGCGCGGAAAAATCGCGCGTTTGGCCCGCTTCCCTATTAAACCCGCTCATCTCTCCGGTAAACTCATTTTTTGTTTTCTTATTTGTCTGCTGCACTCTCATGACTACCGCTTCTGCCCAGGAAATCGTCGCGCAATACGTCGCGCAACCGCTTGCTTTGGATGCCGCTTATCCCGCAAAAGAGTGGAGCGCGGCGCAGCCCGTCGTCTTTTCATCGGATTGGCAGGGAAAAAATCCCGATGCATCTCGTGAAACCACCGTCGAAGCTTTGTGGTCAAATGACACTCTTTATTTACGTTTTGAATGTCGTTATCGCGATCTTTACGTCTTTGCTGACTCCGATTCCAACGGCCGCCGCGACCAACTTTGGGACCGCGATGTGGTCGAAGCTTTCTTGCAGCCCAATCCCTCCCGCGAACGTTACTACAAAGAATTCGAAGTCGCGCCGAATGCCATGTGGATTGATCTCGACATTTTTCCCGGCGGCCGCCGCGACCTCAAGAGCGGCATGAAACGTTCAGTCTATCTCGATAGGCAGGCCCATTCGTGGAATGCCGAACTAGCCATTCCCATCAAATCTTTGACCAAACACTTCGATCCGCAAGCGACTTGGCGGGTCAATTTCTATCGCGTTGAAGGGCAAACGGAACCACGTGCGCATCTCGCCTGGCAACCAACCAATACCCCACAGCCCAATTTCCATGTCCCTAGTGCTTTCGGCAGGATGAAATTCGCGCCTACCCCAAAACACCCATAATTTTGACTGGATTCAATTTGACTCACAATCCACGCTTCTGTAACGTTAAAGAGAGCTGTTTCTGCGGAGGTTCCCATGTTTGAAGGCTTATTTCAACCCATGCACTTGCTGGTGATCTTTGCCATCGCCCTGCTCATTTTTGGCCCCAAAAAGCTACCTGAACTCGGCAAAGGCCTTGGCGAGGGCATTCGCGCGCTTAAGGAAGGCATGAAGGAAGGCGCTGCCGGCGACACGAAAACCGCGGAAAACAAAGAGGTTATCAGCAACAAATCCAGCAACAGCTAATTCAAGATTTCGGTGCAAAAATAAAGCGCTCCCTTTTGAGGAGCGCTTTTGGTTGCATGCCGCCATTAGTTCGGTAACAGAACGCTATCCACCACGTGAATCACGCCATTCGACTGGAAGACATTGGCGATGGTTACCGTGGCCATTCCACCCTTTTCATCTTTCAGAACGAGGTTCTTGCCTTGCATCATCGCGGTCAAAGTGCCGCCGCTGACGGTTTTCAATGTTGCCTGCCCGTGACCTTCACGAATCATCTTCTTGATGTCCACCGCGCTCAACTTACCCGCAACTACATGGTAAGTAAGGATTTTCACCAAAGTATCTTTGTTTTCGGGCTTCAGAAGATTGTCTACCGTACCCGCCGGTAATTTTGCGAAAGCTTCATTGGTTGGCGCGAAAACCGTAAACGGCCCTGGCCCCGAAAGCGTATCCACCAATCCGGCTGCCTTTACTGCTGCAACCAGCGTGGTGTGGTCGGCGGAGTTTACCGCATTCTGAATAATGTTCTTAGTGGGATACATTTCCTGCCCACCCACCATCGGATTCTTGTCTGCTGCCAGTGCTGCGGCCGCCAGGGTCACAACGCTCAACAATAAAACTGCGATTTTCTTCTTCACTGAAATTTCTCCTGTTTGAATTGTTTTGTCTTGCCTTCACTGGTTGTACGCAGGAGAGAGAAAATCGGATTTAAACCCCCGATAACGCCTGATTTCTAATGAATTTATGGCAGCATACCGTCGTAAAACTGATGGTTAGTAAAAACCACGGTGCGCGTTCCTTCCTGTAGGTAACATTGACGCGCTTTCCCTCCCACTGCTAGGATTTTTGAAATTGACGGAACTGCTCCTCAATATCGTTTGGCTGCTATTGGCTGTTCCAGCCGTTTTAATATGGCTGCAAGCGCGTAAGAACCGCCCCGCGCCCCGGGGTGGGATTTGCGCTTTGCTTGTCCTTGGTTGCATATTGCTGCTTCTCTTCCCCGTAATTTCCGCATCGGATGACTTGCATGCGATGCGTTCGGAGATTGAAGAAGCATCCGCTTCCAAGAAGATCGTGATGCACGTGGCGGCACAAGCGCCTCATGCCTCCACCGCTTGGGGTGGAGCAGCACTTACGGTAAGCGCAGCTTCAATCGCTCCCCAAATACAAGTTTTGGCTCAGGTAGTATATATTTCGGTTGCGTTCCTGCAACAGGCGATACAAGCAAATCTCAGTTCCCGCGCCCCTCCCGTATTCCCTTCCTAACTGAGGCAACCGCCAGTGTTTTTGTAAATCGGCGGTTTATATTTGTTCAATAGCTTTAATCATGAATCATTGCCCGCTCGAGCATTCGCGACGCCGGCAAATCTACCGGAGCATTTCAGTGCAGTTGAAAGCATTGCGCTATTTCGCACAGCTGGCATTCCTCGGCATTTCTGCCGCGGCATTTTGCCAGCAATCCGGCCAGCCGCTCACCTGGGAACAGGTGCGAGATCGCTTTGAGATGCGCAACCCAACACTACTGGCCGATAAGTTGAACATTGACGAATCTCACGCCGAGGAAATTACGGCTTTTCTGCGCCCGAATCCTCAACTCAATCTGACTGTTGACGGAACCCAAATCGCCCCTAATATGGGCGTCTGGAAGCCCTTCGCTGGCACTTTTGAATCGCCGGGCATCAGCTTTGAAATTGAGCGCCGCCGCAAGCGCCATCTGCGCCTGGAAAGTGCGCAGAAAAGCACCACTATTGCCGAGTTCACTCACGCTGATCTCAAACGCGGATTGATGTTCACCCTACGCTCCGCCTTCGTCACGACCCTTCAGGCCAAAGCCGTTCGCCAGCTTGCGCAGGAAAATCTCGATTATTGGGACAAGGTTCTCGACATCAGCCGCGCTCGTTTCAGCGCCGGCGATATCGCTCAAATTGATCTTGACCGCCTCGAATTACAACGCGCTCAGTACGAGTCCGATTTGCAGACGGCGGAAGAAACCCTGGAAACCACGAAGATCCAACTCCTCACTCTTCTCAACGACCGCACGCCCCTGGATCAATTTGATGTTGTCGGCCCCTTTGATTTCAATGATCAACTTCCCACTCTCGACGAAGTTCGCAAAACTGCACTCGATATGCGGCCCGATTTAAAAGCGGCGTTCGCTGCCATTGATAAAGCCCGAACCGATCACACGCTGGCCGTCGCCAACGGATCCACGGATCCGACATTTGGCATTTGGTACACGCACAATTCGTCCACCAACAATCCTTTCGCGGTAAACACGCTCGGAGTCAGCATCAGCGTTCCCTTGCGTATCTTCGATCGAAACCAAGGCGAGAAATTGCGTACGCAACTCGATATTGATCGCAATCAACGCCTCTACGAAGCGACCCAGGCGCAGGTTTTCAGTGACGTGGATTCGAGCTATGCCAGCGTGGAAAGCGACGTAAAGCTGCTTCGCCCCTACAAAGCAAAATATCTCGATCTATCGGTTCGCGTGCGTGAAACCGTTACGTTTTCGTATCAGCACGGGGGCGCATCTTTGCTCGATTTTCTGAATTCACAGAGCGAATACCGCACCACGCAATTGAATTACATCAACTTAGTCGCTTCGTATTTGACCGCAGCAGCCCAACTGAATATGGCCGCAGGCCACGAGGTTATTCCATGAACTCGAACCGTAACCGCCGGATCGCAACCGCAATTCTCTGTTTGTCTTTCGGATTGTTGTCTGCGTGCAACTCAGGCAAGGCCAGCCCGGAAGCTGAGGCTCCGCCCAAAGCTAGCGTCGAACCCGATCTCGATGCCAACAACTTTAAGGTGGACCACCCTGAGCAGTTCCCTCTCTTCACCGCGGTGGAGCACAAGGCTGTGTCTGAATTGGATGTAACCGGCGTCGTGCAACCGGACATTACCCGCGCAGTTCCCGTGATCTCTCTCGCCAGTGGACGCGTCATCGAAATCAAAGCTCGCTTGGGCGATGAAGTAAAGAAAGGACAGTTGTTGCTTCGCGTTCAAAGCAATGATGTTTCCGGCGCCTATCAGACCTACCGGAAAGCAGAGAACGATGAGCGGCTGGCACATCTCCAACTCGACCGTTCGCAACTCCTTTATGACAAAGGAGCCATTGCCAAAAGCGCTCTTGAAACCGCTCAAGCTGGTGCAGATGATGCCAAAGCTGATCTCAACGCTGCCACTGAGCAATTACGTTTGCTGGGCATTGATAAAGACCATCCTAGTGGGATCGTAAATGTCGTCGCGCCTATTTCCGGCGTCATCACTGATCAGCAAGTGACCAATGCCAGCGGTGTGCAAGGATTGTCCGGACCCAATCCATTCACCATCGCCGACCTTTCTTACGTCTGGATTGTCTGTGACGTTTACGAAAACGATCTTGATGCCGTTCACGTCGGAGATTTTGCGGATGTCCGGTTGAACGCTTATCCCGGCAAAACCTTCAAAGCCAAGATTGACAACATTCTGCCGACTCTCGACCCGAATATTCGTACCGCCAAAGTCCGCCTCGAAGTCCCCAATGCCAATAACCTCATGCGCATTGGGATGTTTGCTTCGGCCACGTTTTATGGCAAGCAGGCGGAAACTCGCGCGGTTGTCCCGACCACTGCCATTTTGCATTTGCATGATCGCGAGTGGGTTTATATGCCGCTAGGCAATGGGCATTTCAAACGCGTCGAAGTCGTCGCCGGCAATACCTTGCCTAACAAGCAGCAGGAAATTATTTCTGGCATCAAGCCGGGAGATCAAGTGGTCTCCAATGCGCTTGATCTGCAGAACACGGTGGAGCAGTAGATGATACGCCGGATCGTCGATTTCGCGCTCAACAATCGCCTGCTTGTTTTGGGTTTTGCGGTTCTGATCTTTGCGGCCGGAATCATCTCGTTCCATAACCTGCCTATTGAAGCTTATCCCGATGTCGCCGACAACTATGTCGAAGTCATCACGCAATGGCCGGGGATTTCGGCGGAACAAATCGAACAACAAGTCACCATCCCGCTCGAAATCGCCATGAACGGAATGCCCAACATGGTTCATCTCCGTTCGTTCTCTCTGTTCGGGCTTTCCGATATAAAAATGATCTTTGACGACGACTCGAACGACGACTGGAATCGCGAACGCGTTCTCGAGCGTTTGAGCCAGGTTACGCTGCCCCCCGGGGTTATACCTCAAATGGGCACCGACTGGAGCCCCGTTGGCCAAATTTATTTCTTCACGCTGCACAGCACGAATCCCGCGTATGACGCTATGGATCTGAAATCGATCGAGGACTGGACCGTCGAGAAGAGCTTGAAATCCGTCCCCAACATAGTTGACGTGGCCAGCTTCGGTGGCCCTACCAGGGAGTACCAAGTTCGCCTCGACCCGAACAAGTTGATCACGTACGGCCTGAGTCTTTCCCAGATCGAGCAACAACTCGCGAATAACAATGCCAATGCTGGCGGAAGCTTCATTCAAGAAGGCTTGCAACAGATCAACATCCGCGAAGTAGGGCTTGTGGATCGTGTCCACGATATTCAAGAAACCGTGATCACTACCAAGGGCGGCACTCCTGTTCGAGTCAAAGACATCGCCACCGTTTCGCAAGGTCCAAAAATTCGCCTCGGTCAGTTTGCCCGCGCGATTCATCGAGAAGACGGCAAGATCATCGACAACGATGACGTAGTTTCGGGGATTGTCCTGTTGCGTAAAGGCGCAGTAGGGGAGACGGCTCTGCAAGGCGTGCATGACAAGGTAGATGAGCTAAACAATCACATCCTGCCTCCCGGCGTGAAGATTGTTCCATTCCTTGACCGCAGCACGCTGGTTCACTTCACCACTCACACGGTTCTTCACAACCTGACCGAGGGAATGATTCTGGTGTCTTTGGTATTACTCCTCTTTCTGGGCAATGTTCGCGGTGCGTTAATCGTTGCAGCAACCATTCCATTTGCTCTTTTGTTTGCTGCTATTTGCCTCGATTTGCGCCACATTCCCGCCAACCTGCTCTCCCTGGGTGCATTGGATTTTGGTGTGGTTGTGGAAGGCGCCATTGTTCTGGTGGAAAACATTGTGCGCCATCTGAGCGAATCTGATGGCGCCAAGATGCCGAATGAAACCATCGGTTTTGCCTCACACGAAGTGCAACGCCCCGTGTTCTATGCCATTGTCATTACGATTACCGCTTTCCTTCCGATCTTTACGCTGCAACGTGTCGAAGGCCGCCTTTTTCATCCGATGGCCTGGACAGTAGCTTTTGCATTATTGGGCGCGTTGCTGTTCTCCATACTTGTTGCCCCTGTTCTCGCCAGCTACGCCTTCGCCAAAGGAACTAGCGAATGGGACAACCCCGTCATGACATTCGTGATCGAGCAATATGGCCGTGCGCTCCGCTGGGCGATTCGCAGGCGTGCCATCACGGTCGGCGCATGTCTGGTCATGTTGGCGCTGGGTGGTTATCTCGCCTTAAGCGGCGCCATCGGCTCTGAATTCCTCCCCCACTTAGATGAAGGCGCGCTTTGGGTACGCGGCACTCTCGCGCCCAGCACCGGTCCCGACGAGGGCATCCGCGTGGCTAACCAGGCGCGAATTGTGCTGTGTTCTTTTCCTGAGGTCCCGCAGTGTACAAGTCAGGTAGGGCGCCCTGACGACGGAACCGATAATACGGGCTTCTTTAATACTGAATTCTTCGTTGACCTGAAACCGAAGGAACAATGGCGGCCGGTTTTTCACGAAAACAAAGATGAACTCATTGCCGCCATGCAACGCGAACTCGACAAAATCCCGGGCGTGCTCTGGGGATTCTCCCAGCCCATCGAAGACAATATGGAAGAAGCCGTGAGCGGCGTAAAAGGCGCGTTGGCCACTAAGATTTACGGCGATGATTTAAAGGTTCTGGAGCAGAAGAGCGACGAAATCGTTGCCATTATGCGAAACATCAGTGGCATTGAAGACCTTGGCGTATTTCGCGTCCTCGGCCAACCCAACTTAAACGTCACCGTTGACCGCGCCGCCGCGGCCCGCTACCAAATCAACGTCGCCGACGTGCAAGATGCCATTCAGACCGCCGTCGGCGGAAATGCTCTCACTCAAGTCTTGCAAGGCGAAGCGCGCTACGATCTTGTGCTCCGCTATCTTCCTCAATACCGCAATACCCAGCAGGCGATTGCCAACATCCGCCTGCTGTCGCCATCTGGCGAGCGCGTTTCCCTGGCCCAGCTCTGCAAGATCAACCTGACCGACGGCGCCTCCGAAATCTATCGCGAGGGCAATAGGCGTTACGTCGCTATCAAATACAGCGTTCGTGGGCGCGACCTCGGCAGCACCGTGGAAGAGGCCATTAAGAAAGTGAACGAGCATGTCCAGTTGCCCACCGGCTACAGCCTCGACTGGGAAGGAGAGTATGCAAGCCAGAAGCGGGCGAATGCTCGCCTGATGATCGTGTTGCCCATCACGATTCTTTTGATCTTCATCATTCTCTACACCATGTTCAAGTCTTTTAAGTGGGCGTCCTTAATCATGGCCACGGTCGCCATTGCACCCATTGGAGGCTTGCTCGCGCTTTGGTTTACCGGCACCCATTTCAGCGTTTCTTCGGGCGTAGGTTTCCTGGCACTGTTCGGAGTGTCTGTGCAAACCGGCGTCATCATGCTGGAGTACATTAACCAGCTTCGTTCGCGACGCTATTCCGTTGAAGACGCCGCGGTCGAGGGCGCAGTTTTGCGCTTGCGCCCCATCATGATGACTATGCTCGTGGCCACGCTTGGCTTGTTGCCTGCAGCGCTTTCCCACGCCATCGGCTCCGACTCGCAGCGTCCCTTCGCCATCGTGATTGTGGGTGGATTAATCGCCGCCCTCATCATGAGTGTTTTCTTATTACCGACTTTGTATGTCTGGATTGCCGGCGATCGCGATGTTCTACCGCCGGCAGAACCAACCTTTGCGGAGGGTGAACATGTGGATTAAAACTTGGGAAAACGGCGTTCGGGCCGGATTACTCACAGGTTTCTTTGCAAATGGCAGACTTTTTCAGCTTCCCTTCATCTGCGGCGTGTGAAATTAGTACATTTGTACAATCAAAGCTTTTTGCGATGGGACCTATCGAGAACCGCCGGAGGTCGTAGTGCGTAGGATTTTAGTATTGATAATCATCGCGCTCTTTACGTTTTTGTTTTTGGGCCCAAGAGTGTGGCCTTCCCATCCGTTACTATTAACGGGAGTCGCCGTGATCACGGCATTTATTTTGCTGACTCTCATCTGGCCCACTGAAAAATTCCCGAAATCCTGATGAACGGGCCGTGCCAAGTTTAACTTTAGCTTTCGCATTACAACAACTGTTTTACAAATGCTCCTACCGCTGCTGCTTCCTTGCCCGGATTGCGCTCAATCACATCCACAATTGCACTGCCGACTACGACGCCATCGGCATATTTTCCGACTTCGGTGAATTGTTCGTGGGTTGAGATCCCAAATCCCACTGCGACCGGCAACTTGGTAAATTTGCGCAACCTTCGAACTAAATCTTGCGAATCCTGGGTAAGTTGCTGTCGCGCGCCAGTCACGCCAGTCCTCGACACTGCATAAACAAATCCGCCAGACTCCTGAGCGATGGCTTTTAACCGCGCGTCCGTGCTGGTTGGAGCGGCAAGGAATATCGGCGCCAGTTCATTCTTTCTTGTCTCTCGAATGTAATCGTCCGCTTCTTCGATGGGCAGATCTGTAACGAGAACTCCGTCAACGCCCGCGGCGCGTGCGACTTTGCAGAATTTCGCCAACCTCATTCGCAGAACAGGATTCAAATACGAAAAAATAACCAAGCCCGTAGATTGATGCTTCTCACGAATTTCTGCGGCAAGCTTTAGAACGTCAGCCAATGACGTTCCGTTACACAAAGCTCGTTCACTGGCCCTTTGAATTACAGGCCCATCCGCTACCGGATCGCTGAAGGGCACGCCAAGCTCGATCACACTCGCACCGGCCTCAATCGCGGCAAAAATGATCTCGCGCGTGGTTGCCAGATTAGGATCGCCGCAGGTGACGTAGGCAATGAGAGATGGTTTTTGACCGAAAGAGAAAGGCATTGGGAGAGATTAGTCTAGCTTCAAGTTTTCCCGCAAAATTCCAATATCTTTATCGCCACGCCCTGAAACATTTACGATTACGACATCCGATTTTTTCATCTTCGGCGCGCGTTTAATCACCTCGGCTACGGCATGCGCCGACTCTAACGCCGGGATGATGCCTTCCGTACGTGCCAGCAGCGTCAAAGCTTCCAGGGCTTCCGTATCTGAAGCTGACACATACTCCGCGCGGCCAGTATCTTTCAATGCCGCGTGTTCCGGCCCAATCGATGGGTAGTCCAGCCCCGCCGATACGGAATGAGTTAGCGCGATCTGACCGGCGTCATCTTGCAAAACATACGAATACGTTCCTTGTAACACTCCCGGAGATCCTCCGGGAAAGCGAGCCGCATGATCGCCCAATTTCTCGCTGCGTCCACCGGCTTCGACGCCGATTAGCTTTACTTTCTTGTCTTCAATGAAATCGTAGAAAATCCCAATCGCATTCGATCCTCCGCCCACACAGGCAATGATCGCCGTCGGCAATTTTCCTTCCGTTTTCAGAATTTGTTTGCGGGCTTCTTCGCCGATGATCTTATGAAAATCTCTCACCATCGTCGGGTAGGGATGCGCCCCCAAGACGCTTCCCAACAAATAATGAGTGGTACGGACGTTCGTCACCCAGTCACGCATGGCTTCGTTGATCGCATCCTTCAACGTACATGAACCAGAACTCACGCCGCGCACTTCGGCGCCCAGCAACCTCATGCGGAAAACGTTCAATTCCTGGCGCCGCATGTCTTCGGTACCCATATACACAACACAATCGAATCCAAGTAGCGCGCAGACTGTGGCAGTAGCTACCCCGTGCTGCCCGGCTCCGGTTTCAGCGATGATGCGGCGCTTGCCCATGCGCTCGGCTAGCAATGCCTGCCCGAGACAGTTATTAATTTTGTGCGCGCCGGTGTGAAGTAAATCTTCGCGCTTGAGATAAATTTTGGCCCCACCTAATTTTTTAGTCAGCCGCTGCGCAAAAAACAGTGGCGTGGGCCGTCCCGCATAAGTATGAAGAAGCTGATTCAGCCGGGCACGAAACTTGGCATCTTTCTTTACTTTCTCATAAGCCCGCTCCAACTCCTCCAGCGCGGCCATCAGCGTTTCGGGCACATATCGTCCGCCATACGCGCCAAAACGCCCCGGTGTATTCGCTGCTTTGCCTCGCTTTGAAATCGCTGCCGTCGCCATGATTACTTGCTCGCTTGTCTGACTGCCTGGACAAATGCCCGCACTCTCGCAGGATCTTTTTTACCGGGGCTCGCTTCCACCCCGGAAACCACATCTACGCCCCATGGTTCCAGTATACGGATAGCTTCGCCAACGTTGTCTTTAGTCAAACCACCGGCTACAACCAACTTGAATCCGTTGCTGTGCATATTCCCCATCAATGGCTTGTACTTCTTCCAATCGAATCTTTTCCCTGTGCCGCCTGGCTTTGCTCGGCTCCCTGAGTCTAGAAATAACGCATTCACCCAAGTCGCAGGTTTTTGCTGCAAAAAAACTGTCTCGGCAGGTTCTTCAGCTTGCAGAACAAAGTATTTCTTGAAATTACCAACCGACCATTTCTCATCCTGCCGATTCACGTAGTGCAGCTGCGCCGCCGTTAGCCCAGTCTCCTCAATAATCTGTCGAACGCGTTCGACTGGCTCCTGTACAAATACACCAACTTTCTCGATCTTCCCCGGAAGTTCTCGAACAATCTTCCGCACCGTCTGTACATCAATATTCCGGGGACTCCTCTCCCAGAATACAAACCCCAGCGCGTCAGCACCCGCTTCTGCCGATATCAGCGCATCTTCGAGATTCGTCGTGCCGCAAAGTTTGATCCACGTCATTTAAGATAATCTGCCGCCGAGCAATGCACTTAAAGCTTTGCCCGGTGATTCGGCTTTCATGAGAGACTCGCCGATCAGAAAAGCTCCATAGCCGGCGTCACGCAGACGCTGGATATCCGATGCAGCATTGATCCCACTCTCCGCCACGCTGAGAACATCACTCGGCATTTTTTCCGCCAGCCGAAATGCCGTCTGCAAGTCCACATGAAACGTCCGCAGGTCCCGGCTATTGACTCCAATCAAATCAAAACCGACATCGAGAGCGCGTCTTAATTCTTCTTCGTCGTGTACCTCGCACAACACATCGAGTTCACATTGCCTCGCGCAGCGCTCCAACTTCACAAGTTCCTCTTGCGATAAAGCTGCCACAATCAGCAAAATCGCATCTGCACAATTCGCTCGCGCTTCTAAAACCTGGGATTCATCCACAATAAAGTCTTTGCGAAGGCATGGAAGCTTCGTAGCGGATGACGCCAGCCGTAAATTTTCGAGTGAGCCTTGAAAAAAATTCTCCTCCGTCAGTACAGAAAGTGCCGCCGCACCAGCGCTTTGCAATTCTTTGGCTAAGAGTGTGGGATGAAAATCTGCCCGAATCAATCCCTTCGACGGTGAAGCCTTCTTCAACTCGGCAATAACCGCCGGTCTCTCGCGTCCTATCGTTTCTAAATTCTTTCGAAATCCCCGAGGCTGGTGCCCCTCGGCAGCTTTTTCCATCTCTCTAATGTCGGCCTTTTGCCGGTTGGCAATGCGGAATCGCGTCGCGGAAACTATGTGGTCAAGGCTGGCGGGCATAAAAAGCTCTCTTCAATTATACGGTGCCGGGCTATAATAGCCCTGTCTAAGCTATTGCTATGCAAACGCTTAGATGTCTCCACAACTATTTTTTGCACCAGGGGTTTGTACTACGCATGACGAACAAAATTACCAACTCGCTCCTAGTCCTGGCAGTCGGGGGTCTTATCGCAGTAGGCTCTGCGTCTGCCCAAACCACAACCAATACGCAACCAGCACCCGCAACGCCCCAAGCAAATACTCAGGGCCTCGGCGCAGGCGGCGGAGCCGGCAAATACGATCCGAACCACCCCCGCGTCAATCAGATTAATAACCGCGAGCAGATGCAGCAGGAAAGCATCGCTAAAGGTTTGAAAAACGGCACGCTCTCTCCGAAGCAGGCTGAGAATCTTGAGCGCGGCGAACAACATCTCCAGCACGAAGAAAAACAGGATATGCGTGCAGATGGAGGACATCTGACCAAGCAAGACCAGCGTCAGCTCAATCGCCAGGCTAACCAAATGCGGGGAAAAATCTATCGGGACAAGCACTAAGCCCGGAGCCACTTCCGATTTCCATTCTTAGGACTAAGCCGCGAACCTTCGCGGCTTTTTTTATTCTTTGCGGACTATTTTTTAGATTGGTGCCATCGAAGGGACTCGAACCCCCACACCCTTGCGAGTACATGGACCTGAACCATGCGCGTCTGCCAATTCCGCCACGATGGCAATCTCGGGCGACCTAATTCTTAGGAAGGACGACTCTTATTTTTACAGGGGTGCCGCTGGGTGTCAAACTTCCTATCCGCCGCTGCTGACTTCCTTGGCCCATTGCATGGCCTGCCAATAGGCTTTGCCCGACTCTTCTGCGGGCAGCGATATTTGCCGCGCTAATTCGGCAGCCTTAGTCCACTCTCCGGATTCGTGAGCCAGCATCAACTGGTAAAGCGGACGCAGGCGGCTGGCGCCGCCAAGCAGCACAGCCTTGCTCTCCTGGTCGATGGGGATATGCTCCAACACCTGCTGCATGGTGGTTTCCATAATTGCATCCATCATGGAAAGCAATCCCATCAAAAACAAATCAGAGTCCCCGTGTGGGAGCTTCGGCGCCATCAATTCGCAAAAGCGCGCACGCACAAGCGCAGTCAGCACCAGGTCGCTCGGCTTGTTCTGCCCCGCGCTCAGCGTAACCACTAATCGCACCCACCGCCTCACTTCCCGCTCGCCAAGAACGGCCAGCGCGTGACGAACCGAAGTTATTTCACTGGAAAAACCAAAAGCCGCCGAGTTGAGGTAACGCAATAACCGGTAACACAACGAAGCTTCGCTCTTTACGAGATTTTCGATGAGGCGATGATCCAATTCCGGTTGCGATATTGCCTGCAACATGCGCAGGTAATTGACTTGATTGGCGGGGATTTCCCGCGCCTTCAGCATTTCGGGCTTGCGGAAAAAATAGCCTTGAAAATAAACGAAGCCCGCCTTCTTCGCGGCATGAAATTCTTCCTGCGTCTCCACTTTTTCCGCCAACATGCGGCTGCGCCATGGCCCGTGGCGTTTTACCAGCGCCGCACAATCCTCCCATTTAGTTACCCGCACATCCACCTTGATAATGTCCGCCAGATCGGTAAGAGGAACTCGCGGATCATTCATGGCAAAGTCATCCAGCGCAATCATGTAGCCGGCTTCTTTCAAGCGTTGACACGCCGACATCACCAAATCGTCCGGCGGCACCGATTCCAGAATTTCCACCACGGCTTTTTCCGACGGGAGCAAGGTAATGTAATCTTTGAGCAAAACTTCGCGCGTGCAATTCAGGAAAGCCCGCCGCCCATCGCATAAGGTGTCGATCCCCATCAGCAACGAAGTATCAAGAGTATTGCGCGACGCGCCTTCGGCGTCGCTACTGCGAAAGCAGTTTTCCACGCCATCGCGGAAGAGCAACTCATACCCGAAAACTTTCTCGTCTGCCGTCAAAATTGGCTGGCGGGCAACGAATCGCATCCCGGCTCCAACCGGCGTGTTTTCATTGGATTGAACCGCATTTGATGGCAGGGGATGAGATGGCGCGGGCGCGGTCACCTGTCATTCATCGGCAAAATTAAGAGAAAGGTTACTTGCCCGAAGACATGGCAAATCCGTACTGGTGCATGATTTCCTGCACCGAAGAGCTTTTCATAAACTGCAAGAATTGTTTTGCAGATTCCTTCTGTTTAGAAGATTTTAAGATCACGGCCGCCTGCTCAATCGTAGGATACTCATCGTCCGGAATCGCCCAATACTTCCCGTCGTTCTGCATCGCAGGTGATAGAGCCAGCGATAGTGCGATGATTCCAATGTCCGCGCTTCCAGCTGTCACGAATGTTGCCGTCTGCGAAATATTTTCTCCCATGACAAACTTGCCGGAAATTTGGTCATAGAGATTCTCATGTTTTATTGCCGACACTGCTGCGCGACCGTAAGGCGCATGCTCGGGATTTGCGATCGCGATCTTCTTAACGCCAGGGTCGAGTAGAACCTTTAGTCCCTGGGTTAAATCCAACGGCGATATCTTGGGAGCCCATAAAACAATCTTGCCGACGGCATAGGGATAGAAACTGCCGGGCTCCGTCAGTCCTGCGTCCTCAAGTTTTTGAGGATATCCGCTGTCCGCGGAGAAGAATAAATCGAAGGGCGCGCCATTCTCAATCTGCGCGAAGAAATTCCCGGATGAACCATACGTGACCTGCACCCGATGCCTGGTTTCTTTCTCAAAGCGAGCCGCAACATCTTTGAAGGCGAATTGCAGATCGGCAGCCGCAGCCACGCTCAAGTCCTGGGCAAAGGCTACCGCACGGCAAAAAAGCAATACGCAAACGAATAAAAGCCGTCTCATTTTCATACTTTCCCGAGGAATTCAATCACAATCTTACTCTTCCACTCCCTGCTATCTCTTGGCGAAAACCTTCGTCCAACTTCAATCTGCGGCAGGATTCCCTGACGTTAAAGACCGATCCGACGCCGTCGAGTCAGCTACGGACGACGCAATCCGTAATTTGGATTGTTTACGTCGCGTTTTGCAGGCGTGAGGGAGCCTGCACACGAAATCATTCGCGAAGGACCTCACGTCAAGAAACGTTTTGTTCGATGGTGGGCGCTGTAGGATTCGAACCTACGACTTCCACCGTGTGAAGGTGACACTCTACCGCTGAGTTAAGCGCCCAATTTGAGGTCTTTTAAGTTTGCCATCGCACCTCAAAAATGTCCAACTACGTCGCCAGCACTTGGTGCCAAGCAATCAGAACGAAATAAACGACAGCTATTGTCAGGACGACCGCCAAAAGGTCCCAGCTTCGAACGTGATTGACGAAGTACCGATAGCCATACAGGAGGTCGGCCACGATGAAGCCCATCAAGCCTGCTACCCTTTGGGCACGCAGACGGTGGTTCATGAAGCGTTCGTCAATTAGCGTGCCGAGGACTGGAATTTTCCTTAAACGCTTGCCAATTAACACCAAGATGGGAATTATCATTTCTTGGCCTCCTGCGCTTCGTCAGTCAACTTGAAAATCTCGTCAGTGGGACGGGCAAACACCTTTGCGAAAGTAAGGGCCAATTCGAGGCTCGGTACATAGCGATCGCGTTCAATCGAATTGATGCTCTGCCGCGAGACCCCCACCGCCTCTGCAAGCTGCTCCTGCGTCCATCCGCGAGCGCTGCGGAGTTCTTTGACTCGGTTTTGAATGGGATGCGCCATGTAAAGTAAACTTTCCATAAAGTACAACGAGAATCCCTCGCATGTCAAGCACGCTTTACATATCAACACGCCTATTACAGTCGGCGGATTTGGCGTGATAGCCTAGCCTCAGAATTCACGCCCAAAATGGCATTTCGACTCACTTCCGCCAAGCCCGATAAGCCTCCCCAAAAGGCCAAATCCGGGCCCGATTCCTCACAACAGAAGGCGCAACTTTCCGACCCGGAGAGTGTTGAAAGTAGTGTGGG
>JAJPHW010000102.1 GCA_021325035.1 Terriglobia bacterium | reverse complement strand
GCTGATGGATCGCCTCTCGCATCAACCTCATGTTGTAGCCGCCGCCCCGGTCATTTATGAACAAGTTCTGATCTCGCGCGGGCCGCGGGCCAGCGGAGCGGTTCTCAAGGGCATTGTTCCAAGCGATGAGCGGCGCGTCAGCGACCTGCTCAACAGCGTAAAGGGCGGATCGGTGGAGGCGCTCGCGGAAACTTCAGCACCCTCCGCGCCGCGAGATCAATCTCCCGACGCTTTAGAAAGTGTTGCTGAGCGCGTCGCTGCGATGCCACCGATCATTCTTGGCAAAGATATGGCCGATAATTTGGGCGCAACCGTTGGTTCCGTGGTTCTTGTCACGAGCCCGCAAGGTGAGCTGACTCCTTTCGGCCTCGTTCCCAAATACAGCCGTTTCAGGGTCTCTGGAATCCTCAATTCCGGGTTCTTTGACTATGACAATACCTGGTCACTCGCCCGGCTCTCCGATACGCAAAAGCTTTTTGGCCTCGACGACGAAGTCGCTGCCATTGAATTCAAAGTGGACGACATCTACCAGGCAGGCAACATCGCGAAGTCCATCGAACAAGCGGCTGGCAGCGGCTTTATGACAACGAATTGGATGGAGCAGAACAAAGCCATCTTTCGCGCTCTAAAGCTCGAGCGCCTTGTAACGTTCATCACTATTGGCCTTATCGTCTTCGTTGCCGCTTTGAACATCCTGATATCTCTGATCATGATGGTCATGGAGAAAACGCGGGACATTGCGGTTCTCATGTCCATGGGCGCACGCAAATCACAGGTGCGGCGGATCTTTATCGCGCAGGGTTTGCTGATTGGGGTGGTCGGGACGGTGATTGGCCTGATCGTCGGCTATCTGCTCTCTTGGGCTGGCGCGCAATACCATCTGCTCTCGCTTGCGCCGGAAGTCTATTCCATTGACTATGTTCCTTTCGCTCCGCGCGCAACAGATGGTTTGCTGGTCGCCATTGTTGCAATCGGGATTTCTTTAATTGCAACAATTTATCCATCGTGGTCGGCAGCGCGCGTTCTTCCCGCGGAAGCGCTGCGCTACGAATAGTCCCATTTCCATTTCATGTTTTAATTGGAAAAACAGCGCTTGAGACTAGGAGCACCCCTTTTGCATCTAAGTAAACAGGCCGTATTGAAAGTCGAAGGTCTGAGAAAGGTCTTTCGATCTGGCAAATCGGATTTAGTGCTCTTTGAAAATTTATCGTTTGAAGTGACTCAGGGGCAGATGGCTGCAATCGTTGGAGAATCAGGAGCGGGAAAGAGTACCTTGTTGCACATCCTCGGCGCTCTTGATCGGGCTTCCTCTGGGGACGTATACTGCGCCCAATCGCGCGTGAATTCGTTATCCGAGAATGACGCCGCCGCGTTTCGCAATCGCGAACTCGGTTTTGTTTGGCAGTTCCACTATCTGCTGCCCGAATTTACCGCGCTCGAAAATGCCGCGATGCCATTGTTGCTTCGCGGCGATTCCCGGCAATCCGCTCTGACGGAAGCTTCGAGTTGGTTGCGTGAAGTCGGCCTAGAACAGCGGGCTGGCCATCGTTCGGGCGAGCTTTCCGGCGGCGAGCAGCAACGCGTTGCTTTAGCCAGAGCGCTGATCACCAAACCGAAAGTTTTGCTGGCGGACGAACCAACCGGCGACCTCGACATGCAAACTGCCGATGCAGTTTTTGAGCTGGTTGCGCGTTTGCATCGAGAACGCGGGTTGACGTCATTGATCGCCACACATAACTTCGCTTTTGCGCGCCGTTGTGATCGAGTATTGCGGTTGCAGAAAGGCAGGATTGAAGAAGTTCAGCCGGAAAGCTTACCGGCATAGGATTCTCGGATGGGTTATTTGCAGAAAACGAAAATTTCACCGAAACGACTTTAGGAAATGAGTGTTTCTTTAGTAATGAGGAAGTAAACTTAGTACATCTTTTGTGCCATTGGATTCTTGTAGTCTTGGTTGCATAATGAAGTAGGGGACAGAGCATCGGAAACAGAGTCTTCCAGATGCTCAGGGGGACGGGTGATATGTTCGAGCGTTATACTGAGAAAGCGCGGCGCGTCATCTTTTTTGCGCGGTATGAGGCCAGCCAGTTCGGTTCTCCTTACATAGAGACCGAGCACTTGCTGCTGGGTTTGCTGCGTGAAGACAAAGCTCTGACCAACCGCTTCCTGCGTTCCCACGCTTCGGTGGAATCCATCCGCAAGCAAATTGAAGCGCACACCACCATTCGCGAAAAGGTTTCGACTTCAGTCGATCTTCCGTTAAGTAATGAATGTAAGCGCGTTCTGGCCTATGCAGCGGAAGAAGCTGAACGGCTTTCGCACAAGCACATTGGAACTGAGCACCTTCTTCTGGGCTTGCTCCGGGAGGAAAAGTGTTTTGCTGCGGAAATTCTGCATGAACGAGGCCTGCGCCTGACTGCGATTCGCGAAGAACTTGCCCGTACCAGTCAGGAAAAAACACAGCCGCAAAGGCAGCGCGAGTCTTCATTGTTGAGCGAATTCTCCCGCGACCTGACTCAGGCTGCGATGGACACGCAGCTCGACCCATTGGTTGGCCGCGATGGTGAACTTGATCGCGTAATTCAGATTCTCTGCCGCCGCACCAAGAACAATCCGGTCCTGATCGGCGAACCCGGAGTCGGCAAAACTGCCATCGTCGAAGGCCTAGCCCAACGGATTGCCGATGGCGAGGTGCCCTCGTTCTTGTCTGACAAGCGCATCCTCGCACTTGATCTTTCCTTGATTGTTGCGGGAACCAAATATCGCGGTCAGTTTGAAGAGCGCCTTAAAACCATCATGAAAGAGTTAATGGAGTCACAAAACTCCATCGTCTTTATTGATGAGCTGCATACGCTCGTTGGAGCTGGTTCGGCGGAGGGTTCGCTCGATGCCGCCAACATTCTTAAGCCGGCTCTTTCGCGTGGGGAAATCCAGTGCATCGGGGCCACCACGCCTGGGGAATACCGCAAGTCTATCGAGAAAGACCGCTCTTTGGAGCGCCGCTTCCAGGCAGTGAAAGTTCCGCCTCCAAACGAGGAAGACGCCACCAAGATTCTGTTCGGCATCAAAGACCGCTACGAAAAATTCCACGCGGTCACTTATACCGACGACTCGATTAATTTTGCCGTATCTCATTCGAACCGCTATATTCCCGACCGTTTTCTGCCAGACAAGGCAATCGATTTGATCGACGAAGCTGGGGCTCGCGTGAAACTGCGCCAGACTTCGCTACCGGAAGAAATTACGGAAGTCCAAAAGCGCATTAAGTTCATCGTGCATCGGATGGAAAACGCCATCGCGAACCACGAGTTCGAGAAAGCACGTTTCTACTCCGATGAAGAACGCAAAGAACGCGAGAACCTGCGCGCCCTCCGCGAAAAATATCACTTAGATGAATCCGCCACTGGCGTCGTCAGCCGCGAAGACATAGAAGATGTTGTCTCCCGCTGGACCGGCGTGCCCATCACTTCGATCAAAGAAGAAGAAACGCAGAAGCTTCTGCGCATCGAAGAAGAATTGCACAGGCGGGTCATTTCACAGGACAAGGCGATCAGCGCGCTGGCTCGTGCCATCCGCCGCAGCCGTGCAGGATTAAAAAATCCAAATCGCCCGATTGGTTCATTCTTGTTCCTTGGCCCGACGGGCGTGGGTAAAACGGAAGTTGCGCGGACTCTGGCACACTTCATGTTCGGCAGCGAAAAATCGCTGATTCGATTCGACATGTCTGAATTCATGGAGAAGCACTCGGTTTCAAAACTGATCGGCTCGCCTCCGGGATATGTGGGCTACGAGGAAGGCGGTCAGCTTACCGAGCGCGTGAAGCGTGCGCCCTATTCGGTTGTGCTCCTCGATGAAATTGAGAAAGCGCACCCGGACGTGTTCAACATTCTCTTGCAGGTGTTTGAAGACGGCCATCTCACGGACGGCCTGGGCAATCGCGTTGATTTTAAAAATACCGTCATCATCATGACGTCGAACATCGGCGCACGGCATCTTCAAAAGCGCGAAGGGCTGGGTTTCCAGTCTGGTGCGGAAGAAATGGTCGCGGAAAAAGTAGATGACTTGGTCAAGGGCGAAGTCAAGCGCACTTTTAATCCCGAGTTCCTCAACCGTCTCGATGAGATTATTCTCTTCAACGCACTGAGCGAGACCGACCTGATTCAGATCCTGGAGCTTCTGGTCGGCCAGTTGAATGCTAATCTCGCGCAGAAGTCGATTACCGTAACAGTGACCGACGAAGCCAAGAAGTGGATTCTCAATCAGACGCTATCTGACCGGAGCTATGGTGCACGGCCGCTGCGTCGTGCGTTGCAGAAGTACATTGAAGATCCGCTCTCTGAAGCGTTGATTCAGGGCACGATCACAACACGTCCGGCGTTTATCGAAGTCTTCCTCGACGGCAACAAGTTGTTCTACCGTCCAGTGGATTCGAAGGAAACCGAAGGCGTGCTTCTGTACGAAAATTAAGTCAGTATTGATCATCAGCCGCCAGCTCAACACTGGCGGCTTTTGTTTTAGAACTCTCTCATGCAAGTAACTGTCTATTCAGCCTTTTGGTGTCCCGAGTGCCGTGTGGCCAAGCGCTTTCTCCAACAAAACAATATCCCTTTCACCGATATTGACATTGAAACTACGCCGGGTGCGGCAGAAGAAGTCATTAAACGCACCGGAAAACGTGCCATTCCGCAGTTCGTAATTGATGGCGAATGGGTTCAACCCTACCGCGTCGGCGAAGGCTTCCTCTTCGAGGAAATGGCCAAACGCCTTCAAATTAAAGAAATTAAAGACGCGAAGTAATCGCCTGTACAGTGCCCTCCGTACCGTAGAAATATTGGCCTTCCGAACGGAAAATAAACCCATCAACGCTGGGACTGGCTTCAGCGGAGAGAGGTTCATGGACGCCAATCGCCCACACGTCGAAGAAGAGCAGGTTTGTTGCCTTTGGGAAAGTTTTGTTCACGGCCTGATTGCGATTTTTCTAGTGGTGCTAGCCATCGTCATCGCGCATTACTGCTGGCCTTCTTCGAACCGCGGAATGCAAGCTCAGATCAGTCAGCTTTCTCACCAAGTGGAACAATTGCGGCAGGAACAAGCGATGCCGGCGATGGTGTTGAACCGCTACCGCAATTCGGTCTGCTACATCTACGGCGTCTACCAAGTTGGGTTTGTGGGGAAGCGGCCTTCTTTGCGAGTGCGCATTTCCGGCACTGGTTTCGTCGTCGCGGATGGTCTCCTGGTAACGAATCGCCACGTGGCGGAACCGTGGTATGGAGATGTTGATTCCGAGGATTTAATTCACAGTGGGGCTACTCCGCAGCTCGAAAAACTACTCGCCTTCTTTCCCGGATATTCGACACCGGTGGACATCACTCCGCTCGTATGGTCGGCACAGGGCGACCTGGCAGTACTGCGTATCGAAGATGCGCATACCGCACATCAGTTGAGACCCTTGCCGTTAGCCGATGCGCTTCCGAATCCGGGGGAGATCGTTGCAGTGGTTGGTTACCCAATGGGAGTTTTAGGGATGGTTGCGAAGTCTCCCGAAGCAGTTTATCAGCGCCTTGCGTTTCGCCATGACGACATCGGTGCCGCGAATGAACTGGCCGCGTTATCGCTGATTCGCCCATCGGCGACGTATGGCCATCTTGGAGATGTTGTGGGCGACAAACTGATTTACGATGCGCCTACTGCCCACGGTGGTAGCGGTGGACCGGTTTTCAACTCTCAAGGACAAGTAATCGGCATCAACGCCGCCTATATCGATGGATTTTCCGGCGGCACCTTGGGAATTTCCGTACACGCTTTACGGCCGCTCATCACAGCCGCGCAGGCGAAATCTTTGCAAGGCGCAGCCGAACGCATGCCAGTACGGCCATACTAGGTTTTTTGCTTCTGCAAACCATTTCTTTGCATCCAGCCCGGCTCCCGGACGTGCTCTTCCTCGAGACGCTTCAAACGCGCCGCCATAATGCCCGGACGTCCTAAATATCCGACAATCTTTCGTTCATTGCCCCGTTCGACAACGGCTAGACGGCCTACGTTGTTCTGCAGCATTTTGGCCGAAGCTTCGTGCAAGCTCTCATCAGGGTAAGTGACCACAACATCACGCGTGGCCGTATCAAGCAGCGTTGAAGCGCCATTCGGAGAGGCCTCCAATGCCCTCATAATATCTCCACGAGTGATAATTCCCATCAGCTCACCTGCCTCATTGACAACAAATATTCCTTGATGACGGCTAACCTCCGGGTCGTGTCGGGCAATGCGGTCGGCCAGCTCACTCACTTTCATATTGGCGGGAAGAGTAGGAGCACTCGCATCCATCGTTTCTCGCACTCTCACCTGATGTAGCACGTCGGCTTCGTAATCCTGGTGAATGTGCAAACCGCGACGCGCCAGCTTTTCCGTCATGATGGAGGCCCGCGGCATCATCAGCATCGCAATACCATCCGCGATGACACAAACCAGCATCAGTGGCAAAACTGAGTTGTAATCGCGTGTAATTTCAAAGGCAAAAATGATGAAAGAAAAAGTGGCACGAGAAGCCGCGCCGAAAACTGCCCCCATGGCTACAAGAGCGAAAGCCCCTGCGGAGAGATCGGCGGTAGGAAAGAGCTTATCCACGACGAGCGCGAATACGCCGCCCATAGCCGCGCTTGACATGAACATCGGTGCCAAGAGGCCTCCCGATGTGCCAGATCCTAGGGAAATGACCAGCGCCGCCGATTTTGCAACCATCACGATCAAAAGCAGCTTCCACGCCAGGCTGCCATTGAGAATATCTCCGATGGTGTCGTATCCGACGCCCAGAACGCGGGGAACGAAATAGCCAATAGTACCCAGTCCCAGCGCACCAATGGCTGGCCACCAAAGCTCATCAATCGGCAACTTTTCAAATAGATCTTCCACAAAATAGAGAAGCTTGCTGAAGCCGACAGCGGCGAGTCCGCACAGCAACCCGAGCAAGAGATAGAACGGCAACGCGCGCGGAACGCCGAAATTCATGTTTGCGACGGCAAACATGGGCCCTGCGCCGAGCAATTGCATATGTACAGCGGCCGCTAAAACGCTGGCGATCACCAACGGGATAAACGATCGGGCTTTGAATTCGAACAACAACAATTCAATGGCAAGAATTACCGCCGCAATGGGTGTGTTGAAGGTCGCCGACATACCAGCGGCTGCGCCGCAAGCAAGCAAGACCTTACGCTCTGACGCTGTGGTGTGAACGATTTGCCCAATAAGCGACCCCATAGCGCCGCCGGTCTGGATGATCGGGCCTTCCGCGCCAAATGGGCCACCTGTTCCGATTGCAATTGCCGCTGAAATTGGTTTCAAGATTGCAACCCGCGGCTGGATCCGGCTGCGATTAAACATCACGGCTTCCATCGCCTCAGGAATACCGTGACCTTTGATTTTCGGGGATCCATACTTCGCCATAAATCCAACGACAATGCCGCCAATCACCGGGGTGACGATGATCCATAGACCGATCTGTGTGTGCTGTGCGCTTATAAAATTCGTGGCGAAGCGATGGTAAAAGAAAATGTTGGTAAACAAGCCGATGAGTTTATAGAGGACAAATGCAATCAGCCCCGCCAGAAGTCCGACACCGCCAGCCAGAAATGACATCAACACCATGCGAAATTCGACGGGATTTGCGATTCGCACGTCGCGTACTTGGGCCCCTGTTGCGCTGATGGTCGCGGGCGTTGCGTTTTCTTTGCCTTGCGCCTTCTCAATCATTCTTTGGCGTTTTCCCTTCCTTGCTCCCAACCACGGCCTTTATGGCGGCGATGAAAGCTGGACCCAGCAGGTGAAGCTCATCGCGATGATGCAGAGCCAGTCCCCGCAATACTTCTTCACCCTTCGTTGTTAACTCCAATAAAACCTCGCGTTTGTCGCCATCGCCACGCTGCCGCCGCAAATATCCACGGGTTTCCAGCCGATTTACTAATTCGACCGTGCTGTGGTGCTTGATCTGTAAGCGCTCAGCTAATTCGCTGATTCTCGGCCGGACTCCCTCGGGAAGTCCCTTCACTGCCAGCATGAGTTGATATTGATGAGGCTCGAGGCCTTCTTTTCGCGATGCTTCTTCACTAAAACGCAGGAAGCGGCGGATTTGGTAACGCAACTCCGCCATGGCCCGATAGTCGGGAACTCCAGTCTTAGGCTGTTTCGAGGAATGCATTCTGATATATATATCGTAACACGATACAAATAGAGTCCCACAAAACCGGAGGTTCACTGGCCACATCGCTTCAACACCATTTAAAATCCCTAGTCCGCACATTTTCAGATGGAACGAGGCTAATTTTGATCCCACGTTATACCCGCCCTGAAATGGGCCGCATTTGGAGTGAAGATAACCGCTTTCGTAATTGGCTGAAGGTCGAGCTTGCTGCCACCGAAACCCTCGCCGAGGCCGGAATGGTGCCCAAAGACGCAGCTCGCACGCTTCGTGAAAAAGCCGGCTTTAACCTTGAACGGATCCATCAAATTGAAGCGGAAGTCCGGCATGACGTTATTGCTTTCACGACCTCCGTCGCTGAAATCGTCGGCCCAGCCGCTCGCTGGTTCCATTACGGCCTCACATCCAATGACGTTGTGGACACGGCCCAAGCCCTCCTGATTCAGGAAGCCTCGCAAATCATCGCGGCAGATTTGGAGCGATTGTCAGAAGCCCTAAAGAAGCGGGCGTGGGAGTTCAAAGACACACCTATGGTCGGCCGCACCCATGGCGTCCATGCCGAGCCCATCACCTTCGGGTTCAAACTTGCAAACTGGTACTCCGAAGTGCAACGCGACATCGAGCGGTTCAAGTTCGCCGCTGAAGATATGCGTGTGGGTAAATTTTCCGGCGCCGTTGGCACTTTCGCGCATCTCAGCCCCGAACTTGAAGAAAAGATGTGCGCGCGCCTCGGCCTGAAAGCGGCCGCGGTTTCTTCTCAGGTCATTCAGCGTGACCGTCACGCGCACTATTTGGGTACGCTCGCTGTGATCGCTTCCACGCTCGACAAAATCGCCACGGAAATCCGTCATCTTCAGCGCACCGAAGTCCGTGAAGCCGAAGAGTTCTTCAGCGAGAAGCAAAAAGGTTCTTCCGCCATGCCGCACAAGCGCAACCCGGTGACTTGTGAACAGATCAGCGGACTAGCCCGAGTCGTGCGCTCCAACGCGCAGGCCGGGTACGAAAATATTCCACTCTGGCACGAACGCGACATATCGCACTCTTCCGCCGAACGCGTCATTATTCCCGACTCGACTACACTCACGGATTATCTACTCCAGAAAACCGCCAACCTCATCGAAACCATGTTCGTCTATCCCGAGCGCATGTTGCTGAATCTCGAGAGCACTGGTGGGCTTGTATTCAGCGGGCAGCTCCTGCTCGATCTCGTGGAAAATGGCGTCTCCCGTGAGGATGCATACCGCATGGTGCAGACTCACGCCATGAAGGCATGGAAAGAAGGTTTGAATTTCCGGACCCTTATTCTCAATGACAAAGAAATCACTCGCCGCGTCCCCCGCGCTCAAATTGATCGCGCTTTCGACCTGAAGCGTCAGTTGCGCAACATCGATAAAATTTTCGCCAGGGTATTCGGCGGAGAAGCAAAACCAACAGCAGGAAATGCTCGCGCTCAACATTCCCGTGCGAAAAAAAAAAGGTCACGAACAGAAAAATAGTCTTTGTCTGGTCCGCTCAATTCGCGGATCAGCACCCTATAATGAAGGGCCATGCCGATCCGCTTGTTTTTTATTTGCCCTGTCCTGCTGGTAATTTTGTGTGCGTTGCACGCACAGGATCAAAGCCCTAGACCAGAAAACACGACCTCGCCTGCGCCGCAATCTGCTCCGGCTCAACCCACACCACAAACGGATACGGCGGTTCACCAATCGGTATCCGCGGTTGATTCAAATTTGCCCGCACCCGAACGCGCATGGAACTTGCTCAACTCCGGCCTTCAAGAAGAGAGTGCCGCCAAGCGGACAATCGCTGTGCGCGTGCTTTCGTTGATGACCAGTGACAAACGTGCATTGAAGCTTTCACTAAATGCGCTGAACGACGACAAGCCTGAAGTCCGTGCCGCTGCGGCATTTTCTCTCGGAGAACTGCACGACAAATCTGTTATCCCGCCACTCGAAAAAGCCCTTGCCGACAAGGACAATTCCGTCGTCATAGCCTCTGCCAACGCGCTGCTTAAGTTCAAAGATCCCGCAGCTTATAAAATTTTCTTTGCCGTGCTAACGGGGGACATGAAAGGCGGCAAAGGCTTGATCGCCTCTCAGTTGGATCAATTGAAAGACGCCAAACAAATGGCCCTGATGGGGTTCCAAGAAGGCATCGGCTTCATTCCCTACGCTGGCATGGGCTATGACGCTTATCGAGCTATCAAGAAGGATGACTCTTCACCTATCCGTTCCGCAGCCGCTCGTGCTCTCGTGGATGACCCGGATGTGATTACGGAAGATGCGCTTGTGCAAACTGCCGTCGCCGACAAAAGTGAAATTGTTCGCAATGCCGCTCTTTCCACTCTGGCCCGGCGCGGCAATCCCAAAATCATCGAACGAATTGTTCCCGCACTCAACGATGACAAAGATTCAGTCAAATACTCAGCGGCCGCAACAATTCTTCATCTGACGGACATCCAATCGAAACCTAAGCCGGTGCGCCATACTACAGTAAAACCTGGCACACACACCAATTAAGCACCCTACAATCGGTTAATCAGCGAAGCCACATAGCCCGCTCCGAAGCCGTTATCAATATTGACTACACTGACATTCGACGCGCAGGAATTCATCATTCCGAGCAAGGCGGCGACTCCTTTAAACGATGCTCCATAACCCACGCTTGTTGGAACCGCAACTACAGGCACCCCGACCAACCCTCCCACCACGCTCGGCAAGGCACCCTCCATCCCTGCACACACAATTACCACTCGCGCCCGCGCCAGAGTCTCTCGATTGGCCAACAACCGATGGATCCCTGCCACTCCAACGTCATAGACATGCTCGACATCATTCCCCATCATCTCTGCCGTGACGACAGCTTCCTCCGCCACGGGAATATCGCTCGTACCAGCGGAAATTACTGCGATCCGGCCCTTGCCATATTTTTTCGGATCACGGTGCAACACAATTGCGCGCGCCAATTCGCGGTACTCCGCTTTCTTGATCTTTTTTTTCACCGCCGCAAATTGCTTTTCATCGGCGCGTGTCGCCAGAACGTTGCCTTCCTGCTTTGCCAGTCGTCCGAAAATTCCCGTTAATTGTGCGGGAGTCTTTCCCTGCCCGAAAATCACCTCCGGCATTCCCGCCCGCATGGCGCGATGATGGTCCACCTTGGCGAAACCTAAATCTTCAAACGGCAAATGCCTCAGCCGTTCCATGGCTTCATCAGGCGAGCGCTTTCCCGCGCGTACCTCTTCAAAGAGTTTTCTTATGGATTCTGAATTCAACGGAATATCCGGCAAGCAAATTAACTACCAACGTATCACAAGAAAAAATTGGCTGGGGTGCGTACCTCTCTGCGGTTACAAGTAGCGATTGCTTAAATCACGCCACAATTGTTCGGCGACATCAGCATTTTCCACGTGGGTAAGGAATATGCGCCGCATTGTGCTCTGGCTCACTTTGCCATGTAAATAAGCATCGTATAAGGCTTTCCCTAGTTCGTATCCCTGCTTTTCTTCATCACTCTGGACTACGGAATTTGCATCTTCGCCACGCGCAGGATACAGCACAAGCGATCCGAAATAGGCTAATGCATGCTCAATGGCCTGCGTCGTGCCGCTCGCCTGCCTATTTTTCCCTAGATAAGGTAACCCGCGGCAAGCGTGGTGCAAGAATTGCGCGGCTGCTTCCGTTGCATACACCATCTGGAACTCTCGCACATAAAATGCATTTACCTGTCGCAGATACGCGCAGCCTCGTTCATTTACTTTCTGAAGAATGTCTGCTGTCTCCTGCTCGTTGGCGCCTTTCCGCAGAAGCAATCGGCTCAATGGCTCGTCGGATTGTCCCCGGCAAACTTCAGGCAACATATCTACCAGGAATTTTGGTTGGGTCGTATTGTGAGGAGAATACCGGTTAATCCCAAGAAATCGAACCAAACTGTCAATCAGGTTATAGATGGTTGGAGTTAGATCTGGCCCTTCGTCTTCATCCCGCCCCCAGCGGCTCAAATGCAGACGGTAGCTCTCATATTTTTCGAGAGGGGTCGAATTGAAGGCGCAGAGGACGTTTTCTGTCACCCGAACAGCATCCACTCGCTCTTGTTTTTCTCCGGTCGCACGCCAATAGAGCGCATCCACATTTTGCAGAAGGGTCAAAATCTTTTCGGTGGGCAATTCAGAACGTAATTGCAGCGGCAGATGGCCGGGTGCAAGATGTGACTCTCCAAACAAGACCATAATTACCGCCTGCGGATGCTTCGCGCGAGTCTCTGCAATCTTGTGGGCAGCATGGCGGTCACGCGCTCCGATCTTGCGTAAGTCTTCCCTCGGCATGCAATCGAGTCCATATATCGCCTCACCATGCTCTCTTGCCGTTACCAGCAATTCATAAAACGGCTCCCAGGCGTATCCCCAATCCAAATCAAAGCGGATGCGTTGCCGAAACTCCGCTTCATCAATCTCCCGGCGCCACCATTCCTCAATAATGTGTTGATCGCGGGCAAAAATCGTTTCTACTCCCAGCACCACCGGGCGATCACCCGGCTGCGCGCGCAATTCAAACACGGAAGCTGCAAATTTTTGCGCAGCTGGCAGCGCATGATAGTCCCCAATAAGAATTGTGTCAGAACCTTGAATCTCAACTTCTAATTCTTTTGCCGTAAGCACATCCCCGTACGAACGGAAAGCTTGCCGGAATTCCTGCAAATATTTCCTGCGGCTGCTCGAATCAGCAGCGCGAATGTCCCGCTCGACCCCGACGAGTGCGTGCAACTGCGCCGCGTTTCTTCGGGACCGTAAATTGGACGGCGTCGCCATCTCGTCCGGCAGGCTCCTTGACTTACCTTTGATGTCCTCCCTATGCTCGTTGGTTAAGCATTGGGAGCTAAAATTTGTCGAACTTTCCGCCTCAAAATCTGACCGTCGCTACAACCGGTGCCAGCGGGTCGTTATTTCTTCGTCACTTTCTCCTCGCGGTCGAACGCGACTCACGAGTCAAAGCCGTAAATTTCATCGCCTCTGACAGCGCACTACGCGTGATGTCGGAGGAACTTGGCCTCACCGGCCGCAGCAACCTCGTCTCCCAAATTCTTGGCGCCGGCATAAAAAAGACTTCCCGCAAAATTCAGCAACAAGCCAACGCCGATATTGGCGCGAACATCGCCAGCGGCTCCTATCCCGCCGATGCCATGGTTGTCATCCCGTGCAGCATGGGAACGCTTGCCCGCATTGCAAATGGGGTTGCGTCTGCCCTCATCGAACGCGCTGCCGATGTCTGCCTCAAAGAAAAACGTTCGCTCGTTCTTTGTGTGCGCGAAACACCGCTTAACAAAATTCACATCCGCAACATGTACCGCGCTGCCGATGCAGGCGCGACGGTTTTCCCGCTCATCCCAACCTTCTACAACCGGCCTGCGGGCCTTGACGTCATGGCCCGTGAATTCTGTAATCGCGTGCTGGCCCACATTGGCCTGCCTCAGCCCAACGCCTATCGTTGGAAGGGCTAAGACGCTCCACACCGGTAATCAGTTACCTGCCGGGAGGTCTTAAGTGTAGGAAGCGGAGCAGGTTCCAACCAGATTCCCACCGGACATGTACCGCCCGTTTTTTCCCTTTGCGGAATGCAAAAATCCGGCGAGTTGTGCTGTTACGTTGGTTATCTTCTTCTGCTAACTTTCGGACTTTACAATCGCGGCATTGTGAAGAAGGCGTTCATTTTCGAAGTGTTGGTTTGCGCGGTCGCTATTTGTAGCTTTGCCAGCGCTAAACAGCTCGTCTTGGTGGCCGACAAAGACAGCACAACCACCAATATCAAGTCTGCCGATCTCGCCAACATCTTTACAGCACACACGCGCACCTGGCAGGACGGCAAGACCATCAAGATTGTGATGCGCGACCCTTCCTCGGAAGATGCGCAACTGGTGCTTCGCCGCATTTTGAATATGACCACGGAGCAAGCTCGCTCTTTCATTCAAGCTCATCCTGGCGTGATTGTGGTCGCGGACTCTGACGATGCGATTTTGCACTTTGTATCGAATAACCGCGGCGCCATCGGCGTCATTGATTTGTACTCGCTGACCAAAGACGTGAACGTCGTAAAGATTGACGGCAAGCTGCCCCTCGAACCGGGCTATCTCCTTAAAGGGAACTAGAAATGACTACAGCAGGTCTTAGCGCCACTTTTGTCCGCAGCACCGTCGTACTAATCTTGTTGTGCGCTACGAGCACATTCGCGGCCAAGAACTCGAAACCAAAGCAACAGACGCCTGCGCCTCCCGCAACCATACAGTTCACGACGAGTTCACCGGAAGCTGGACGTCTGACTCAAAAAGCTTTGGATATTTATCTCGATCAAGTACAGCAAGTTGAATCCATTAACTTGCTACACAAAGCTTTGGCCCTCGACCCAGAATTCGCCATGGGACACGAGCTGCTCGCGCAAATCAGCCTCGATTCGGCGGAACAGGTCCGCGAGCAAGCGAAGGCTTTCGCTGACAAGGATTACGCCAGTCCAGCCGAGCGTGAGGTTATCGAGTGGTATCAGGATGCTTCCGATCACAACCTCTTATTTGCAATCACCAAGATGAACGATTTGCTGGGTCAATATCCTCACGACAAAACTCTCGTATGGATGACTACGTGGTGGTTGATGACCGAGGCGCAATACGACCGGGCCATTGCAATATATGAGAAGTCAGGAATCACGGATTCGCCCGGCCTCATGAACAACATGGGCTACAACTATGCGTACTCGCGCCGCTTTGATAAAGCGCTCGCCATGATGGATAAGTACGTGGCGGCGCTCCCCAACGAATCGAACCCTCAGGATTCTTATGCGGAAATCTCGCGTTTAGCTGGCCGCTTTGAGCAGTCCATAGAGCATTACCGTGCTTCTTTGGCCATCGATCCGAATTTTTACTCTTCGCAATTCGGCCTCGCCGACACCTATTCGATTATGGGCGATCAGGCACGCGCGCGCCGCGAATACGAAGCCGGATTCCACAAATTTTCCTTGCCGGAACAGCAAGACACTTTGTGGCGTTCTCGCGAAGCCGCGACCTTCATTCGGGAAGGGGATTTTGATTGGGCCGATCGCGCATTTCAAGCAATCGCTGACAACGCGCATGCTCATCACACCAGCCTTGCGGAAGCCGACACTTACCGCCAAATGGCTTTGTATCAACCGGATTCGACTCACGCTCTTGAATTGTTAAGCAAAGCCGATGCTGCGGTCGCTGCCGGAGAAAATTCCAACAAGACCGCTTTACAGCAGGAAGCCGCACAAATTTTGCGGGCACGTGTGGAGTTGGCAGTTAAGATGGGCAACAAAAAGATTGCGAAACCCAGTCTTGATACGCTGGCCGAAATGTCCAACGATGCCAATGACACGTTGATTGACCTTGCTTATCATGGCGCTGCGGGTGCAATGTTTGTGTCCGACGGCAAATATCACGATGCCATTGCGCAGCTTGAGCAGGACATGAACAATCCTCTTTCACTCAAGCTTCTGATCACGGCCTACCAAAAAACTGGCGATACGACAGCCGCTGCGCATGCTGTGGATCTCTTAAGCAACTTCAATGACCCAACCGTAGAGCAGGCTTTAGTCGTTCCTGAATTCCGCAGGTGCGCGCAAGACCCAACGTGCAACGGTGGCGTGAAGAGTGCGGCGTCATCCTCACCGGTTCCGCACACGCTGTAAAACCAAACACCTTCTGAGCGCAAAATCGCCTAATGTTCCTTGCGGAACATTAGGCGAAATTCGTTCTTGTGTTCCTAAAGGAACATCCCAAAATGGGAAACCTAAGATTTCATTGGGTTTAGCGGGAGGCGAAAGCTTGTGACATCGAGGTGTCCGTAGCTACCAAAGTAGACTTGACGTGAGGACGACATTTCCTCATGTGCCTACGCATTCCAATTCAAGCCGAAGAATGGCTTGAATGGGCCACCTACCGGTTCCGATATACTTCGCAGCGGAGGTAATCCATGCAAAGGCTGATATTGCTTTCGGCGCTTGCGTTTCTTTTTATAGCTGGAAACCCGTCATTTCATGTAACTCTCGCCGCAGCGCGAGACGCAGCCGTTGTGAATCCGAAGATCGTAACTGTGATATTCGAAAACGATAAGGTTCGTGTTCTGCGGGCACGGTATGCCCCCCATCAACGTCTGGAGATGCACTCCCATCCGGCCAAGGCTGAAGTGCAGATCACCGATGGCCGGTTTCAAATCTTCACCCCTGACGCTAAATCTCAGGACGCATCCGGCAAAGCGGGCGAATTCTTCTGGTTCCCTCCCACTCCACAGCATGCGGTCGAGAACCCGGACGACCACCCGATGGAGTTGCTGGAGATTGAAATGAAGCAGGCCACCGCGCCGTCGGTTTCTGTCTCCTGTTTGCCGTCCGCAAGCGCGCCCAATTCAGACCCGGTTCCGGTCGAGCGCGAGGTCTATCATCGTTGCGTATTTCAGAATCAGTATGTGCGTGTCTTGGATGTGAAATTGGCGCCGGGCGAGGCCACAGGTTTCCATACGCACTCGCACGACAACATCCCGGTATTCGTCGAGGACGCGACGATTCAACAGGAGACTTTCGGTGAGGCGGAGGGAAGCCGGCATCCAAAGTTTCGGCGGGCGAAGCTTGGTACGTGAAAGGCAACCCGCCCTATACGCACCGTACCAAGAATGCTGGAAATACGCCATTTCGCGTAATTGATGTGGAGCTGTTGCAGTAAATGATAGCCCACACAACGAAACTCACATTGTGTGGGCCACCCTTCGCCTGGGGCTCAGGATGACAATTCAATAGTTTTGCTCGCAAAAAAGCCCACTCTTTCGAGTAGGCTTTTCGTCTCATAACTTCATCTGCTTTCAGAAGACAAACCTTGCCAGCAGATAAACGCTATTGTTTCCGTTTGCATCGCGTCCAGCTGCGTCGTAGTTTGTGCTGGCCCCATTGAAGCGCAGGTAGCCAGTATATTGGGCCGCCAACTCGACGTTCTGTTGCGGCCACCATGATGCATTGAGCAGATAGCCATTGCTGGCCGGGCTACCGTTCGCGCTCCCGGAAACCGGAGCTTGCGCAAACAACAACGGATCTGCAGTTCCGGTGATGTTGAAATATCCAGCTGTAGCGGAAAAACGCGTCCCGAAGTGGTATTCCGCTTCGATTTGCGCCGTATTCAATCGATGGCCGGGTACGGCTGCGCCGCCCTGCTCGAAAGTAGCTGTTAGGAATGAATTCTCTCGAATATACGTTCCCCGCAGTGACACTACATCGTTTTTAAACTGGGGCAGTACCCGATCTATTTGGAAATCAAAGGCATAGTCCGTATAGCCATCCATTAGACCGGTCACAGCGTTCGGTGTGCTCTTCAAGTGCATGCCGTAAGTGCCGACTTCCAACTCGGTGTTCTTCCATGAAGTTGTGTACGCACCTCGCCAGTACGGGGCCAAACCGCGGATGTTGTAAGAAAATCCGGTCCCCGCATTTGGTTGTGCTCCGCCGATGTGTTCTGACCTATACATGGTGCCAGCTAAGTACCAGTGATCATTCCACATCGCGTAACCACCAACTCCAGCAACGTCTTCTGCAAGGGATCCATTAATGATCGCCGCCGCAGAAGGCCCCGGCGCCGTATCGCTGGATTCAAAAGGAAATCCCCAAGCAGGAGTGCTGTTCCACAAATCTTCCACCGTGGGGTTGTTATTCAGTGTGGCTCCGAAGGTCAGGGACTTTCCCCACAGATGCCCGTTGCTGTTTGCATAGCGTATGTCGGTGTTGTCCCAACTGAAGTGATCTGCCTGCGCGTCGTAAGTAACCTGGAGAAAGCTGCCTATGTGGTCGGCCCACCGGCCTGCAAGAAAGAAGGAGGCTTGCTGGGGAAACTCGAAATTGCCGTTCTGCGTGCCAGGTTGCTGGGTCTTGGTGGAAGTAAAGGACGTGTCAAACAATAGCGAAATTGGAAACGCTTCCAGTAAGTGTAGCGAAGTGTTGTGGTCTTTCTTGTCGTCGGAAATTTCAGGTTTGGTCACGAAAGTATAGCCTTCCAGCTTGAATCGCCTGCCAAAAGCATTTAGCTCCGGCGGTGAATAGTGGCAGGCGGCGCATGGCAACCCGGTTTGCCGCGAATAGCTCGGGACAGCGGCTGAAGTGCTGGATAAAACCAAAATGGTGATTGATAGCAGTAAAACGTTCAAAATCAATACAATTTGATTCCCTACGATGCGAGATCTCAAATTACTCATCTCAACCTCCCTGCATTTGCCAATCGTCTAAGCACGGAACGAGTTTAGAAATACGGCGTCAGAAAGGCCGTGACACTAGTCACAACGATTCGTGTAAAACGTCACGGGAGGGTGTTTGTTCGCAAACATCGCGCCTCTTGATTTGTGCTCAATCCCGTACTAATCTGGGCTTACACCGGAAAGGAGGTGGTCGGATGACAAGTTTAGATTCAGGCATTTGTAGCATCTACAGACCAGGTGAGGTGGCTGTAACTTAGGGCGGTTGCTCTAAGGCTCTCGGAAGTTTTAGTTTTAAACTCGAGGGCATCCATTCACAGCATGAATTGGTGAGTAAGGTTCAATGCCGCCCGGCGTTAGGTCGCGCCGGGACCCGAATTGTGCCGAAGTGGCCACACTAGAGTGACCACCTCTTGGTTAATCTCAACCAGACCACCGGACGGCCTACGCGAAAGCGCGGGCCGTTTGTTTTACGAAAAAAAGCGGCCTGATGACTATCAAGCCGCTTTGTTATCCATGTTTAAATCCGATCAGGGAATACTGAAACCAGCAATGTATCCGTAACCGAGGAATGAGTTATCGTCGATGTAGAAAATATCTTCGGGAATAGTCGTTCCTTCCGGGCTCGTGGATGTTGCATCACCCGCGCTGTTGGTCATGATGTTCCCGCCGAATCCATAGCAATCGGAACCTTGGTACACCGGACATTGTGAGCCCCCATATTGACGATCCGGAGTTGCACCAGTCAGGCTGACGAACAAAAGCCCACTTGTCTGCATTTGAATAAAGCCGCTTTGCAGCGGATCCTGCGGCGGTGGAGTTCCTTCTTGTGTCCAGGTTCCCTCGCCGTTCACGGTTGTTTGTGGTTGCAAGGTTGCGTAATAGACCTGCCTCCACGGACCTTTACGCGCAGTTGAACAACAGGGAAAGAAGCTGGTGGTAAACTCCTGTGTTCCATCCAACGAAAGCTGGAAGTCACCGGCCCATTGCCCGGAAGGGAATGTGATATTTGAGTTCACAGCTCCGCTTGCATTCGTGGTTACAGAACCGACTGTTAAACACGTCGGATAAAGCTGCCCAGGCGCTGGGCAGAATTCCACTGTGTAAGTTGTGTTCGGGGTTGCGCCGTCTAATTGAATTGTCGTCACTCCGACAGTGTTCACGGTTACTTGCCCGTAAGGTTTACTATTGAACTGGTAAAGAGATACGTCGTATTGCAATGGAGCAACACCACTGAGACCCAGTTGGAAAATTGTTCCCTTATTGGCGGAGCCTCCCGCGATGGTAACTCCATAAAGGAAGCCATTCTGTAACAGAAGCGATCCTTCCGGGTAAGCGCCATCGGAACCGCCCGTAAAAGTATGCAGCGTCGTGAGATTCCCTGCCGTGTTCAGTTCGAAAACCGTCCCAACCTTGTCCGATCCTCCGTATGCAGTGGTGCCATAAAAGTTTCCTGAAGCATCAGCAATCAGCCCAGCATAAGGGTAGGCACCGTCGGTGCCGTTAAAACTGTGAAGAATAGTTTTGTTTCCAGAGGTGTCTATGCGAAAGATCGTCCCTTCGCCAGACGCTCCGCCTAGTTGCGTAGTTCCATAAAGATTCCCGGACGAGTCGCGAATCAATCCGGCCGGAAGTTCCGCGCCATCGCCTGCTCCGGTGAAGTCATGCAAGACTGTGTGGGTCCATCCGCTGGCACCGGAGGCGAGTTCGAACACGGTGCCGCATTGCGCATATCCGCTACACGTACCTCCGCCGGTGGTCGTGCTGTAAAGGTTTCCCGCAGAGTCGGAAATGAGTGGAGCTTGCGGGAAGGCGCCGTTCGTGGTGTCACAAGGGAATTTGTACAATTGCGTTTCCGCCCAACTACTGCCCGAAGCGCTTAATTCAAAGACTGTGCCTGCTCCGTTTTGGCAGTTCGCCGTGCTGATACCCCCGCCAAAAGTAGTTCCAAATAGATTACCTTTGGAATCCAGCAACAAACTATCTTGCGGAAAACCGCCATCGTTATTGTTTGTTGCGCCAAGGAATGAATAGAGCACACTGAAATTGTTATTGGCGTCGAGTTTGTAAACTACTCCGCAACCGTTTGTAGCACCGAAACACGGGGTACCTCCGCTCTCTGTCGTTCCGTAAAAATTACCAGCGGAATCTTGAATCAGCCCTGAGACCGGGACCGCGCCCCCATTGCCGCCGGGAAAGCTGTAAAGAACGGTCAGTTCCCCTGCAGGGGTAACCCGATAGATCGTTCCCTGATTGTTCGCTCCTCCGCTGGATGCGGTTCCATAGAGGTTTCCCGATGCATCGCTAAACAGTTGAACAAATAGTGGCGTCGCGCCGTCAGCTCCGCCCGTAAAAGTGTGTAGAGTTTTATACTCCTGCGCTGACGATTGACCACCCATTAGGCAAAACGCCATGGCAAGCGCGGTTGCATAACGCCTGATGGAAAATAAGGGACTTCGCACAACACTGAACTGCTGATCAAATTTCATGGGATTGGTTCTGCCTCCTGCCGGACGTGTGGGCCGTATGAACCGGCCAGAGTAAATCTGTATGAAAACCGGATTGCGGGGAATCGGGCGGGAACTGTAAGTCGGAAACCTTATTCACTCAAGGGATCCGATTCTGAAGTAGGGTTAAACCCCGAGATTCGCAAACAG
>JAJPHW010000100.1 GCA_021325035.1 Terriglobia bacterium | reverse complement strand
AATGACATTGGCGGAGTCGCGTCCAATGGAAATCTCGTCGTTCGAAAGAATGAAGGTGTGGTCCTTGGAAGGTCCGGAAATGAAGACGAGTCTTTTAGGGTTCATCTTGCCACCCATACGCACTCTTGTTTAACACATCTACGTTTTGAATGCATCAATTTCAATTCATCGGGCTATCTGAAAAGATAGCGACTATCCAATCGGATAGCGCGCGGCCACTTAAGCCTTCTATTCCTGCGTCCCAAGACCAAGACTAAACATAAGCTCATGTTCACTTTAACGAAAGAACAATCTTGCCAGAGCAACTATCTAAGCATGGTCATACGCGTGCATGTCACGCGGGTGGTGGTCGGCAAAAGCGACGGGGGAAGCGCTTTCAGCAGTTTCGCCGAAACATCACGATCAGGGATTAGGGGCACCCCCTCACTGGTTCCTGATCGTTTTTTATTGCACCGCCCGTATCGGTAAAGTCACGTCCTGATCGCCAGTAGCTACTCCATCACGGAAAGATACTGTTCTTCCAGAAATAGCCGGGACACGTTCACCTGGAACCAGAATTCCTATTAAGTTAAGCGGGTCGGCAGCGGACAAAGTAACAACCTCACCCGTGAGCGGCAAGGAGCGCGTGCTTCGGAGGGATTCAACTGCGACCGGCAAAGCAAATTGTTCTCCGACAAATCCATCCACAAAGCGTCCGCCGCGAATTTCTCCGCGGTCTTCCAAGCGGCGAAACGCCAACTGCATATCACGCCATTTCGGCAGGTTCGTTTCGCGCGCAAGTAGATCGCGAAAGACCACGCCATATCGCTTAAGCAACATCCAGCAAGTGGCCTCGACTGCACGATTGCGCTCAGCAGCCTGATCCGTATAAAGCAACACCCAACGCCCGGAACTATGGCGAGGGCGTGTAGTGCGGCCATTTCCCTGACCAGCCCGCCGCTTTGGGTCAATCAAAGAACGAAGATTGTCGAAACCATCCGCAGTCACGATTCCGGCGGCGACCAACTCCCACAGAGCAGCTTCGATTTCAGCTTTTAATTTGCCTGTGGCGCGAACGATATCCGCAAAAAATGACGCGCCCCGCTGCCGCAAGAACTCCATTACCTGCCGCGCGCCTTCGCTTAAACCGCGAGATTCGGAAGCGTCGCCGGTCATTCGATGTGATGTCATCCAATCAGCCTCTTCGCGGACAAAAAGGGTGATGGGAGCAACGCTGGTCGGAATAACACGTCGCTTGCCCGCAGCAGAATCTTCCAGCGTTGCTGGATGCGGGGAAAGCCGTCCCCACCCGACGGCTCCCGTCAAACGAAGTTGATCCAGCCATTTGGGATCATAATCAGCAATCCGGCGCGCAAGCACCTGACGCTCCCAGGCGTTGGCTGGGATTTCAAAACCTTGCAGCTGCCGAATAACATCCAAGGTTGCCCGTTCACCCGCAACTTGCGCACCCGGCGCAACATGCTGCCAGCGCAACAACCAGCGCATAAATTGTGCGGCGTGAATCGGCTGAACTTGTTTCCGCAACGATGCGACAGTCAGGCGATGAATGCGCGCGAGCAAGCGGCGCTCGCACCATTCTGTAATTTCTACCGTGGCAGCTTCTGTAAACTTGCCGCGAAGAATGGCCCCCGATGCCTCCATCCGCAGAAGCGCTTTATCAATCTCAGAAGAAGAAATGCTGAGCAGGCTTCCAAGGTGCTCCGAAGTTGCCGGTCCTATATGAGTCATCCATCCAGTGACCATCACCAATAAAGCATCGTCAACTTGGGTAATCGGTTCCTGCAAATCAACGATGGAACGATCCAATCGCACATTCGGATAGAGCAACGAAAAGATTTTGGCGCGCTCTGCGGCAACCCAGAAAATACGATTGCCTACAGTCGCAATTGCTGCCCGGCCTTGTTGCAGCAGTTGCTCGAATAACGCATTCCAGGCGAAAGTCGAGCGTTCGACAAAGCGGTTATTGTTCTCATTAATCGGCAGGGCAATCAATGTATGTAGAACATCGTGCAATTCATCCGCATCGCGAACGTCCGGCCACGCCTCTTCCCTGACTTGTTCTACCGCTGCTGGATCAAGTTTGCCGACCTCTTCAAGAACCGACTCCGGTAGAATCCGGCGCATCTCGACTGCTCTCGCCCGTCGCTCTTCGAGCGGAGCGTCGTCAAGATAGGCATAAGGGTTTGCATTCAAGATTTCATGGGAAAACTGCGAAGGGACAGGCGTATCCACAGCAAGACAGCGAATGCGCCCATCGGCGATTTTTTGCAGGAGCAGTTTTAAACCGTCAATATCCATCGCCTCAGTGAGCACATCTTTCATGACTTCATTCACCAGAGGATGGTCGGGAATTTTGATGTCGCCTTCGATGTTCTCCTGGCAGGCGGCTACATCGGGAAAAACTGAGGCCAGCAGATCGTCCGAACGCATGCGTTGAATTTGCGGAGGAACCTTTTTCCCGCCTTGAAAGCGCAGCAACGCCAGGGAACGGTTAGCGTCCCAGCGCCAGCGCGTGCCAAAGATGGGCGAAGCCAGCGCAGCTTGCTCAAGCACCGGCTGCACTGTCTCTGCGCTCAAAAAATGAAAAACATCGCCGAGTGGAAAACTGTGTTGTTCGGCAAGCGCGATGTTAATGCCATTTTCCGTGGCCGCCGCCTGCAACTCGAAGTTAAAGCTGCGGCAGAAGCGCTTGCGCAACGCAAGCCCCCACGCTTTATTGATGCGCCCTCCGAAAGGCGCATGAATCACCAGTTGCATTCCACCGGCTTCATCGAAGAAGCGCTCCGCGATGATCGTATCCTGTGTGGGAACCGCGCCAAGCACGGCGCGGCCTTGCAGTACGTATTCAATCGCCTGTTCTGCGCCCGCATCGTCCAAGCCACATTCTTCTTTGAGCCATGCAGCGGCTTCCGCCACAGCTGGCTGGCTTTGTGAAACGCCAATCGGCGAAGTATGGGGAAGCCGATCGCTGATTCCCTGCCGCAAAGCGGCGACCTGCAACGACAGTTCTTCGGTCCGTGCCGGCGCTTCGCCACGCCAAAAAGGAACGTTCGGCGCAGCGCCATGCGCGTCTTCCACCAATACTCTTCCAGACTTGCCTTCCACGCGGCGAATGCGCCATGAACTATTACCGAGAAGCATGATGTCGCCAGCCATGCTTTCCACAGCAAAGTCTTCATCAAGCGTGCCGACCACAACGCCTTCCGGCTCGGCCACAACCGTAAATAGAGCCGTCTCCGGAATTGCGCCTCCGCTTGTAATTGCAGCTAAACGGCTTCCGCGACGCGCCCGTAGTTTGCGATTTACGCGGTCACGGTGCAGATAAGCTCCGTAACGTCCCCGGCGCGATGCAATTCCTTCCGCCAACATTTCGAGGACTGAATCATAGGTTTCCCGTGTCAGATTTCGGTAGGGATAAGCGCGCTGAATCACTTTGAACAGGTCATCTTCGTCCCACTCTTCAGCGGAGCACATGGCCACAATTTGCTGCGCCAAAATATCCAGCGATGCCTCGGGAATAATTAAACGATCCAGATCGCCTTGCCGGATGGCCCGCACCAGTGCGGCACACTCCAATAATTCATCGCGTGTGGTTGCGAAGAAGCGTCCTTTAGGAATCGCGCCCCGCCAGTGACCGGAACGCCCCACGCGCTGCAACGCAACCGCAATCGCCCGGGGAGAACCAATTTCAACCGCCAAATCCACTGTGCCAACGTCAATTCCAAGTTCTAACGAAGCTGTCGCGACCAATACTTTGACTTTGCCTTCTTTCAGTTTGGTCTCGGCCGTCAAACGCAGCTTACGCGACAAGCTTCCATGATGGGCAGCTACATTTTCTTCTCCCAAACGCTCGCCCAAGTGATGGGAGAGTCTTTCCGACATCCGACGTGTATTTACAAACACCAACGTGGAGCGGTGCTGTTCGACCAATTCGACCAAGTGGTTGTAGATTTCTTCCCACATTTCGTTGGTCGCTATCGCACTGAGCTCGCTCGCTGGAACTTCGACGGCAAGATCAAGTTCGCGGCGATGGCCTATATTCACAACCACCGGATCAGCCCGTTTTCCAGTGAGAAAACGCGCAACTTGTTCGATCGGTTTTTGGGTCGCCGAGAGCCCGATGCGGACTGGTTGGCGATAAGTGAGCGCTTCCAACCGTTCCAGAGACAGCGTGAGATGAACGCCGCGCTTGTCGTCGGCAACGGCATGAATTTCATCCACGATTACCGTTTCAACATCCCGTAAAATCGCGCGGCTTTTTTCGGCGGTGAGCAAAATGTAGAGAGATTCTGGCGTGGTGACCAAAATGTGCGGGGGATTTTTGAGCATCGCCCGGCGTTCGGTCATCAGCGTATCGCCGGTGCGCACGGCGGTGCGGATTTGCGGCATGAGCATACCGTGCTCGCCAGCAAGCGCAAGAATCTCGCTTAACGGCCCTTCGAGGTTCTTCTGAATGTCATTCCCCAGAGCCTTCAATGGCGAAACATAGAGCACTTCCGTGCGGTCGGTAAGTTCCCCAGCCAAAGCTTTTCGGACGAGCCTGTCAATACAGGCAAGAAATGCAGCCAGAGTTTTACCAGAACCTGTCGGGGCAGAAATCAGAGTGGTATGACCGGCGAGAATATGAGGCCATCCCTGCTCCTGCGGCTCGGTAGGCGTGCCGAACTTGCTGACAAACCACTCGGCCACCAGCGGATGGGCCCACGCCAGTGAGGAAGGAACAGACTGCATTTGAGTATTCTATCGCCGCCGTGAACTTTCGTAAAATATTCGCCCATGCGATAAGTAAGCGATATTACCTGTAGTAAGCCTATTATTTAATGGCTTACTTATATTAAAATATAAGCCATGGAGAACATTTTTGCCGTTGTCAGTTCGAAGGGCCAGATTGTCATCCCCGCAGAATTACGCCAGAAACTCGGCATCGAAACCGGTACGCGTATTGCCATTGAAGAGCGCGACAATCAACTTATCTTGCAGCCAATCACCGCAAACTTTATCAAGAGCATGAAAGGATGCTTAAAAGGCGGCCCCGACATGGTCGCCTCCCTCATTCGTGACCGCAGAACGGAAGACCGGTGAAAACCTATGTTCTGGACGCCAGTGCTCTGCTGCGTTATTTCCAACTCGAACCCGGCGCGGACCGGGTTGAACGCTTGCTGGAAGATTCGCGACGCGGATATGTCACCTTACTCATGTCCGTCGTAAACCTTGGGGAAGTGTTCTACCGTATCTGGCAGGACTTGGACGAAATAGCAGCGCGGAAAACGCTTGCGGGAATCACTCAATTGCCTCTTCTTCCAACCGCAGTTGATCTCGAACAATCTTTGAAAGCCGGCGAAATTAAGGTTCGGCATAAAATCCCTTACGTAGATTGCATCGCCGCATCGCTGACCACGCTACGCAATGCCACTTTGGTGACATCCGATGATGACTTTGCAAAACTCGGGCGCAACTTCCCCATCCTCTGGCTCTCCTGACATCGGCATAGCTGCCCAAATGTTAGACTCCTCCCATGTCCAAAAAGCGCGCTAAAAAAATCAAACTCATTCTTTTCGATGTGGATGGCACTCTTACCGACGGCAAGCTTTTCTTTATTCCCGCGCCCCCAGGTTTGCAACAGGCCACTCTTCAACATGCTTCCAAGCACGGTGGACAGGGAGGGTTTGGGCTTGCCAGCTCGACTGTCATCGAGGTCAAAGGCTTTCACGCCCATGACGGAGCGGGCATCTCTTTGGCACGACTAGGCGGCATCAAGACCGGCCTCATCACAAAGAGAATTTCAGAAACCGTCGCCCTTCGCGCCCGCGACCTGAAACTCGATTTCGTTTATCAGGGCATCCAGGACAAACTCACCTGCATGGAGCAGATCATGCAGCAGGACGGGCTCAAACCAGCAGAGGTGGCGTTTGTAGGAGATGACGTGATTGATCTTCCAGCCATGAGGATGTCCGGACTAGCCATTGCCGTCGCGAATGCGCGCAATGAGGTCAAAAGAGAAGCTCATTTCGTCACTCCAAACTCAGGTGGAAACGGTGCAGCTCGTGACGCCATCGAGTACATCTTGAAAGCGCAGGGAAAATGGAAAAAAGTCGTGGATGAATACGTTTGTGAGAGAAGCCCCAAAAAGAAGCGGAATTAGGAACCACCGGCAACTTGCTTGGGGCGTGTCGAGAGCTGCCGGTGGGGTACGTCTCTCCTTACTCACCCTGTTTGCTTTCAGGAGCGTTGTTGAATTAGAACACGCACTGTCGAGGAAAGTCGCACAGCAAAGGGTAAAGTAAGGTAAAGATTTGTAACGCGTTATCAGTTCTATGAATTAATCCGAAATAGCTACAGGTCGCTGCTTCATCAGATCGCTAAAGCGTGGATCTTTACGCAGATTGCTGAATTCGTCATCCTTGTAAACGTCGTTAATTCCTTTATAGCCCTCTTCCATTGCCCGCCGCAGGTATCCCAGGGACCGATCAGGCTCATTCAAGCGCGCGTATAGCCGCGCGATGGCGTAGTCATAGTGGGCACGATCCTCCGGTGAGGGCAATTGGGCGGTGATGCCATTATGGGACTTGCGTTCAAAGATGTCTGGATCGAGCTGCATCGCTTTCATATAGGCGTCGCTCGCTTTATCAAATTGCTTCTTGGCAAAGTAAGCCGCGCCCTGATTGTTGTAAAACGAAGCTGTTTCCGGCTGTAATCGGATTGCGCGTGCGTAGTAACTGAGTGCCTTCCCGTATTTTTTCGCTTCGTATTGCACGACGCCGAAGTTGTTGTAAGCATCGGCATAAGTTTTATCGGCACGTATCGCCAAAGCAAACTCCTTGCCTGCTTCTGGATAGCGCTGGGTTTGCAAAAGGCAAATTCCCGCCTTGTTGTGCAAAGAAGCGGTCTTCGGAGCCTTTTTCAAGGCTTCGCGATAAAAATCCAGCGCGTCGTAATAGGCTTTATTCCCGCGTAACTCATCGCCGCGCTGCTCCAGTTGGGCTACGGTTTGAGTAGGATTTGGCGGTTCAGACTGGGATGGCAGGGGCAAACTGACCTGCACCTGTTCCGATGATGTCTGAGCTGATGATTTGCACGGCACGTTGACGAAAACTGCTAGAAGAGCCGCTGAGCATAGAACGCGAACGCCCCAAGTTCGATTCATCACTCACCTCGATTGACGCTATGTACCCATCCTATTGCGGAGGGTTCCCCTTCGGCTCCGGTTGTTTGGGCGGAGGGTTGGACGATTTATCGTCCTGGAAGATACCGGCGATTTTTCCGAAGAAGCCTTTTTTCTTCTTGGCCTGCGCTTCGCCGTTCACAGACGGAGATGCGCCCGCTTGGGCAGAAGGTTGGCTGGGGGACGCGGGTGTACCCGGCTGCGATGGAGGCGGTAGGGGCTTATCTCCTCCCAGACCTAGAATGCGGGAAAAGAAACCTTTCACCCCGGTCGGCTGGTCGCAAGTTTGGGTTGGCTCAGTTCCCGCAATAAACACGGCGGTATAAGTTTCCGCGCAGGAAGGAGTTGCCAAAAGATTGGTGGCCTTATCCAGTTGCACATCCACCACCCCCGAAGGCTGGGGAAATGTTTTGAAATCAGAATATTGCGGCAGGGCAACCGCTTTTTTCATGAATTCCGCCCAAATGGGGGCGGCGGTTTGTGCCCCGCTCAGGTGGATGTCGCTGTAATCGTCAAACCCAACCCACACAATGCAAAGAAGATTGGTCGTGTAAGCGGCAAACCAGCCATCGTGTGAAGTGCCGGTTTTGCCAGCGGCTGGCGCCATAAAACCACGCTGCCGCACCACAAAACCGTAGCCGAAATTCATCACGCCTTCCATCATGCTTGTCATCACAGCGGCAACGCGTGGGTCGAGAACCTGACGCTTGTCGGGCTTAAAATCAAGTACGACATCGCCTTTTGCATTGCGCACGGAATCAATCAAAACGGGCGAGACTCTCAGACCGCTGTTCGCAAATACCGTGTACGCGGCAGTCATGTCGAGCGGGCTGGCATCGTAAGCACCCAGAGCCATTGCGGGAGTGGGTTTTACCGAGGTTATTCCGGCGTTTCGCGCCAAATCAGCAACTTTGTCATATCCGACTTCCTGGGCAAGCTGCACGGTGGCATTATTTAGCGATAAAGCGAGCGCGTAACGCGCAGTGACATCGCCGTGGTATTCCTCTTTGTAATTTCGCGGCTCATAAATTTGATCGCCGTAGGCGAATGTCCCCGGCTGGTCTTGCACCATCGAAACCTGCGTAAATACCGGATTGGAACCATCAATCGCTGTATTCATCGCGGCCGCATAGACAAACGGCTTGAAAATTGAACCGGTAGGGCGTTTGGCGACCGCGTGATCGAGCTGGCTAATGCCGTAATTGCGACCACCAACGAGCGCCAGAACCTGCCCGGTATGCGGATCCATCACAACGACGGCTACCTGCGCTTGTGGACCGGGTTCGACCGTGGTTTCATATTTTCCCGGCGCGACTTTAACTCTCTTTGTGCGGCGTTTGTTGACCTGGTCATCCACCAGCTTGATGCCTGTTTCTACCGCCTGTGCGGCAGCTTTTTGCAAATCTGGATCAAGCGTGGTGTAAATGCGGTAAGACTGTTCATTCATCTGCCGCTCATCCAATTTGTTGATCAGCGTATCTCTAACGAGATCAACAAAATATGGCGCATCGCTGGCTTCCACGTTGGGCGGAGCCAGCTTTAACGGCGTAGCCTTGGCCTTCTTAGCATCTTCCGGCGTGATTGCGTGCGTCTCGACCATGCTGTCCAATACCAGATTGCGGCGCTCCAGTGCTCGGTCAGGATGGCGATAGGGCGACAGATAGCTGGGACGCTGAATAATGCCTGCCAGCAACGCAGCTTCGGGCAACGTAATGTCTTTTAAGTCCTTATTGAAATACGCCTTCGAGGCTTCGGCGAAACCGCTAATCGTGAATGAACCACGCTGGCCAAGGTCAACCCAGTTGGCATAAAACTCGAATATCTGTTGTTTGTTGAACTTATGTTCGAGTTCCAGCGCGATAAGAATTTCTATTAGCTTCCGCTTTACGGTTTTTTCTGGAGTGAGAAAGAATCCGCGAGAGAGCTGCATCGTGAGCGTTGAGCCACCTTGCTCATGGCGTTGATGAGTGAGGTCAATCCAGGTGGCTTCCGCCATCCGGAAGAAGTTCACTCCACCATGCTGGAAGAAGCGCCGGTCTTCGATAGCCAGCACCGCATTTACCATCACCGGCGGAATATCGTTGTACTTGACCACTTGACGCTTGGAACGCTGCCCAACATCAAACATCGCCGTAACGGGTTCTGGCTCAAGTTCATAGGCCTGAAGATCACCCGCCTTACCGCTGATGCTGGTCACCGCTCCGGTATCGAAATGAATCGTTGCTGGCTCGGGGCTGTGGTAAGAATCCGGGCCGGGCGTAATTTCAATACCGCCATTAATCAGCTTATAGCTCCCCATCGGGGTGGAAATATCTTTGCCATAGCCTGCCTGCTTGAGGTGGGCGGCAACTTGCTGTGCGTCAATCTTTTCACCAACGCGCACAACTTGCGGAATGGCGTAGATGGTCGCCGTACTGGCAAAAACTGGCCCACGGAAGCGCTGCTCAATAATGCGGTCGTATTTGATGTAAAAGTAAGAGAACGAACCTGTAATGGCGATGGCAAGTACGAGGAAAATAATGAATGCGGCTTTAATCACTGGGTCAGATGAGAGTATCGCTTTTCCCCCTTCGCCGGTTCTCCGCGGAATCTTGATCTTGATGGCCACAGTGAATTAGCGCAGCGAGGTGACGATGCCCCGGTCTGTTAGTGAGATGAGAAAGCCCATGGATTCGTTATCCAAGTATCGGGCTATTCTAAATCAGGCGCAATTCAAGTAATGAGGATTGAAGCCAGATGATTAACCGGCAGGACATTTAGCGGTTAAAACGGGCTCTTGTTGTCGCTGGAGACATCGAAGCGCAGATCCATCGGATATCCGGGGAAATCCACGTGGACGGTATAAGGCGCAGCAATGAGCAAAGCACCGGTACCCGTGGTTCCGGTACGCTGAACTTTGATCTTTTCCTTCTCAATGGGGATTTCCAACTCTTGCGCTTTCTTATACACAGCGTCCCGGATATCAGCCTCGGGTTTGGTCGTGTAGGTCTCAAGCGTTGCTTCAGTGGTTACAACGTCTTTGAACTGGTAGTTTTCGTAGTAAACGGGCACGAGCACCACGCCCAAGTAACCCGCCACCACCAGCACCAGAATGCCAACCAACATTTTCATCACGCGATCCCCTGACCCGCGCGATCAATTTCAGCGCGCAGGACGCAGAACTTTTTGAAAATACTGCTCTATGCCTACGATGCTAGCATCCTGCATTTGGCGAGTCGAGCGTTCTACGATTTCGACAGTACCTTCGGTAACCTTCTTCCCGACATTTACACGAAAGGGTATGCCCACTAGGTCAGCGTCTTTGAACTTGACCCCTGGCCGTTCGTCACGATCATCGAGCAAAACGTCGAATCCAGCGGTTTCCAGGCGTTTGGCGATGTCTTTAGCCGTATTGAGTAGAACCTCGTCCTTTACGTTGGTGGGCGTAATAACGACATCAAAAGGCGAAATCGAAGAAGGCAGGGCAAAACCATTCTCATCATTCGCCTGCTCGACCGCAGCGGTCAGGATGCGCTCAATGCCAATGCCATAACAGCCCATGATTGGCATGACTTCTTTGCCGTTCTGGTCGAGCACACGGGCACCCATGGACTCGGAGTATTTGTAGCCGAGCTTGAAAATGTGGCCAATTTCGACGGCGGTATCTATTCGCAGAACCGCTCCGCAATTCGGACATGCTTCGCCGGCGGTCACGCGGCGGAGATCGGCGTAGGCCGTGGGCACGAAGGTTACGCCGGGCGTAATGTTCTTGACGTGGAAATCTTCTTTGTTCGCCCCGGAGATTAGGTCCCTGCGGCCTTCGAGAGCTTTGTCCACCAGAAGAACAGCCTTATCGCCGTCATTAAGACTCTTTGCCCACTCAATTCCCAAAGGACCTAAAAATCCAGCCGGAGAATGAAAGAGTTGGGTGATTTCCGCTTCTTCCATGGGACGCGTGGCTTTGCTACCCAGTGCCGCCGACAACTTGGCTTCATTCATCTGGTGATCGCCGCGCATCAGCAGAATGACCGCGCGTGATTTTTTCTTGCCAGTTTTCGCGTCGGTTTCTTCCGTCATCAAAGCCAGCGTCTTAATTTTGTTCTTGGGCGAGACGCCAAGAAAGCGAGCAACCTCTTCGATCGTTTTTTGCCCGGGCGTGTGTACCTCGAATGGTTTGCCATCGCCTTCGGGCTGCAAATCTTCTACATGATCAAGTTTTGAGGTAGCTTTTTCCACGTTCGCGGCGTAGTTGCAGGCATCGCAGCTAACGACCTGATCTTCTCCAGCCGGCGTGCGCACCATGAACTCTTCGGAACCGGAGCCGCCCATGGCTCCTGAGTCGGCCTGAATGATCATGTACTTCAATCCGCAACGGTCGAAAATTCGCCGATAAGCGTCCCGATGCTTGTTGTAGGAAAGGTCGAGCCCGGCGGCATCAATGTCAAACGAGTACGAATCCTTCATCATGAATTGACGCACGCGGAGCAAGCCTGACCTTGGCCGGGGCTCGTCGCGGAACTTCGACTGAATCTGATACCAGATCTGCGGCAACTGCTTGTAGCTACGTAGTTCTTTGCGCGCGATGTCCGTCATGACCTCTTCGTGGGTCATGCCGAGACCGAGATCGGTGCCTTTGCGGTCTCTCAGGCGAAACATATTCTCGCCCATAACCGACCAGCGGCCGCTGGCTTCCCAAAGTTCTTTGGGGTGAAGGGCGGGAAGGTAAAACTCCTGGCCTATTTTGTCCATTTCTTCGCGGACGATAGCTGTGATCTTGTTGAAAGAGCGTTGCCCTAGAAAGAGATAGGAATAAAGCCCGGCTGCCAGTTGGCGGATATACCCCGCCCGGACAAGAAATTTGTGGCTGGCTACCTCGGCGTCAGCGGGAGCCTCGCGCAGCGTGGGGATAAACAGTTCAGACCAGCGATGCATAAGTTAAGAGTCCAAAATTAAGTTCTGGAATTGAACATTGTAGCAGCCAACAAGACGCCCCTTTTTCCGAAATTGTATAAACTAAAATACTAAGTATTGAATTATTTAAGTTAACTTGATATTATTTCTTCGTCAACGATGACGGAAAGCTTGCCGCTTGTTTTCGGGTTTTCGCATTTCAAGGAGCAACTTCATGGCTGTCGCCTCGGAAACGCAACTCAAAGTCGCCGACGAAGTTTGGATTGCCACAGCGCTTCTTCATCGGGAACATCCGGAGCAATCGGATTTCACTATTGAAGAAATTGTGGAAAGAGCAGCTAAAGAGGCTGGCAGAAAGCAATTACGACCAGGCGTTTACGTTCACATTGTTCAACATTGCGTTGCGAATCGGGCGCCGAGCCCCGGCCGCTACCGCATGCTTGTAGAAACATCTCCTGGGCGGCGGCGTCTCTACCGCGTGGGCGACGCATACGATGCAGCACGAGAAGAATCGAAGATAACACCCGAAAGAGGAGACATCCCGCTCAAATATCGCGAGTTGCTGAACTGGTATTACGAGTGGGGGAAAGATAGGGTGGAAGAGAGAATTAAGAATGACCCGTTGTTAGCCTTGCGTGGCTCCGGGAAAGAACTATGGGCCGACGAACACGCCGACCAGTACGTGCGCAGGCTCCGTGAAGGCTGGGAATGAGCCGCATCTTTTGGGACACGAATCTGTTCATTTACCTGTGGGAAGATTACGGGATGTTATCGCAAGCCGTCAGCGATCTGCGCATGAAGATGCTTCGTCGAGGAGACCAGCTTCTCACATCCACTTTTACGCTGGGAGAACTTCTGGTAAAACCGACTGTGGCTGGCGATACTGACCTTTGTAAGAGATACGAGCACGCTATTGCAAGTACAGCATTGCTAATTCCCCTGGACGCGGCCGTCGCGAAGATTTATGCTTCAATACGCCGTGATCGTGGCCTGAAAGCACCCGACGCCATTCAGCTTGCCACAGCCGCCAGCGCCGCTACTGATCTATTCGTAACCAACGACACAAGGTTACAGAATAAACAAATACCTGGCGTCCAGTTCATTGTGTCTCTCGAACGCGTACCCATCTGAAGATAAGCGCCTCATTCCTACACCAATTCCGTGCTCCACAAATCGTGAAGATGGACGATACCTTCGAGCTTACCGCTGCCATTGACGACCATTAGCGAAGTAATTTTCTTTTCTTCCATCAGGGCCAAAGCGGTCGCTGCGAACTCATGCGCAGCGATGGTACGGGGAGTCCGTGTCATACAATCGGCTGCAGTTAAGTCCAGCACATCTTTCCCGCGTTTTTCGAGCAGACGACGCAAGTCGCCGTCGCTGATGATACCGATGAGCTTCTCTCCCTCGACAACTGCGGTAACGCCCAATTTCTTGCGAGACATTTCGTAGATCACATCAGGCATTTTCGTTTTTGGAGTTACCCGCGGCAGTGCGTCGCCAGAATGCATCAGTGCTTCGACTCGGGCCAGGCGTTTGCCCAACTTGCCACCGGGATGAAGATCGGCAAAGTCTTCTTCTTTGAATCCACGTCTTTCGGAAAGAGAAACAGCGAGGGCATCGCCAAGTGCGAGCATAGCTGTCGTGGAAGCCGTTGGAGCAAGGCCCAGCGAACATGCCTCTTTGGCGACGGAGCAGTCCAAGGCAACATCGGCGGCTTCCGCCAATGTTGAGACTCGCGAGGCAGGCGCGCAAAGCTCGTCTCCCGTCATGGAAATCAAAGGTATTTGCAATCGCTTGATAGTCGCGAGCAGGCGCAGGATTTCTTCCGTTTCGCCACTGGCGGAGAGCGCAACAACCACATCTCCGCGGACAACCATGCCTAAGTCCCCGTGCAGCGCTTCGACCGGATGTAGATATAACGCCGGCGTTCCTGTAGAGCTTAATGTGGCAGCAATTTTTCGCGCGATGATGCCGCTCTTGCCCATGCCGGTAACAACAACACGGCCCTTGCACTCATAAAGCAAATCCAAGGCACGATTGAAAGCCTCTGCCATTGGCCCAGCGATCCGGTCTGCCAATGCACGCAAAGCTTCCGCTTCAATGCGGACAACGTTTTCTCCAGTATTTTTCATGAAAGAAAGGATGTTAGCATGCGGCAGCAAAACTACGCGTCTAGAAGTGATCGTCGAAAACCTGGATGCGTTCGCTTAGTCCTTTGGCTTGAATAGCTCGGTCCCACGGGCCGGCCTCCCAATTGTCCTTTTTCTTTTCGGGGTGCATCCACGGCGGCAGATTAATCAGCAAGCGCTGCGCGAGCGATTGCGCATAAGGCTCATAGCGTGAACGCAATGAGGCCAATTTGTCCTCGGCGGCTTCTGTACTGCGTACCTTGACGCCGCGTGCCGCCAACGTCTCGCGCAGGCGTAACAGTTCTTCACGCGGCAGGCGGTTGGGAAAATCGGGAATGTACCGGGCATTGACGGTTTGAGTAAGATCCACCATCGCATGACGGGCAATAGCAAATGTGATTTTGGCTTGCTCGTTGCGAATGCCATCCACGCCAGCAATCACGAGAGACGTCGCATCCAAAATTGCGGTCAGGGCTCCGAGCCAGGACTGGTTGTTGTGTTGTGAGCGAAAGAAGTTCAACACGGGATAAGAAATATGGCTTTCCAGCACTTCCGCCGACCATCGCTCCCAGTCGCGGAAAATTTTGTCCAGCACTTCCTGCTCCGGGCAGTTGCCAAAGCGGGCAAGCAATTCCATGGCAGTGGGGGGTGAACCAGCGCGAGCATCGAGGAGAGAAATTTCAATCTCGCGGGTCGAGAATCGTGAATAGATTGTGGGCAGATAACCCAGAACAAGCCCGAGAAAACCAAATCCCATCCCAGCTTCGAACACGGCCAGCGCTCGCGCGATGCCAGACTTTGGAACGATGTCACCATAACCCAGGGTGAAAAACGTCTCACCACTGTGATAAAGCAAAGTCCCAAAGGTGATGGGCTCGTTGCTTAGTTGAACATGTTCGCCTGCTCCGTATTGCAGCAATGCATAACCAAAAATCAAACCAAAGGCCCATACCGCCAAAAGAAAGATCAGCGAAAGCGGGCCATAATAGCCGAGAAAATTCTCCCGCCGCGACGGCAGGGGGATTTTGCGAACGCAGGTGGAAAACGGGATCCAGGTGTATCGGTAAAACAGCGAGGTAAGCCGATACCTCCGGTTGACTCGCCGCGGCAAAACGACCGTCTCGAAGGCGTCCAGCAGCACAGAGAAAATGACGACTACGCCGGCAATGGTAGAAAGAATCAGCATTGCAATTTGGAGTTTAGATGACGACGGATGTTAGCAGATTCAAATGAGCTTTGCGCAACTAGAATAACCGCGTGATTCCCTCTTCCAGCACAACAACCCGATCTTCAATTCCGGCAGCGCGCGCTTCCTGCTCAAGCAATTGCAAGGGCTCATCAATGGGCTCATGCGAGAGGCGGAAGCTGCCGTAGTGCATGGGAACCATCCAGCGAGCATTCAAATCGAGGAAGGCGCGGGTCGCATCGGCGGGGTTCGTGTGAACGTTGCGATATGTATCGGGACTGTACGCCCCGATGGGCAGCAGGGCAAGTTCCGGCCGCAATCGTTCGCCGATTTCCCGAAAACCTGAAAAATACGCGGTATCGCCGGCGTGATAAAGCGAGTGTTTTCTGTCGCGCAGAACATATCCGCCGTAGCCGCGATGAGCGTCTTTAATGACGCGAGCACCCCAATGCCGAGAGGGCACATGAGTAATCGTCAATCCGGAATGGCGCAAGCTGTTCCACCAATCAAGTTCGATGATCTCGCTGAATCCGAGATCCTCCACGAGATCAAAGACATGGCGCGGCACCACGATGGTTGGCGCGGCGCCATTGCGCGAACGCGTATGGTGCGCTATCGCCCGCAATGACGGCCGATGAAGATGATCAAAGTGCGCGTGAGTGACCAGAACCAAATCAATCGGCGGAAGATCTTTGATCTGCATACCGGGTTGGCGCAGTCGCTTCAAAACAAACAGCCATCGGGCGAAGTTTGGATCCACAATGACGTTCTGCCCGCCCATCTGAACAAAAAAGGAAGAATGGCCAATGAACGTCAGCCCGAGTTCGCCGTTGGTCACGAGGCGAGGCTTGTAAGTCTGGCCGGTACGGGGAGTAACGACGGAGTGTTGCACCAGCCGCCCGAATCCCGCAGCACGCTTGCGCAGCGCGGGGGTATTGAGACGAGGCTTGGGCTTTGCGTGTGACATTATGCGCGGGGGAGGCCGCACACTTCCATTTTAGTGCAAGGCCTACCCGTAAGATACAAAAAGCTGGAAAATTTGCCTTTAACGATACTCATAACAAACCGCGTTATGATTCCGACATGAAAAATTCTGTCAGGCGAGCGAATGATGACCTGAGGCTCTATGATCCCCATGAAACTGCGCGGATGGAATCATTAGCAGGCATTCCTTTGGCATCTTTTCGCGCGCGTGCCCTGGCTTTCCTGCTGGACTTATTTTTTCTGCTGTTGCTCTATGTGCCAGCGATGACGCTCATTCAATGGGTAGGCACTGGGCGTAACTCAAACATTCATCTCGATATTCATTTCGACTTTCATAATTATTCCAGCTTGATTTTTGCAGAGCTGTATTTTGGGCTATTACTCTATTTCGGCAAAGGTCAAACGCCCGGAAAACGCGTCGTTGGCATTCGGGTAGTCTCTCTTGGACACGAAGGCATTACTCTCTGGCAGGCCACGGAACGAGCGCTGGGTTATGGCGCATCCATGCTGGAGGGAGGTTTTGGTTTTATTCAATATTTCATCCATCGCAATCACCGCTGCGTGCATGATCGGATTGCGGAAACTATCGTCGTACAGGGCAGCAAGCGTTAGCGACTTACGACGTGGTATTTGGCAAGAACGGCTTCACTTGAAATCACGCCTTCCAGTTTCCGAAAATCGGCACGATTCACCACAGGAACCAATGGCGTCTGATAGACGTAGCGCAACGCCATCTCCAGCGGATAGTCAGGGTGCAAGTGCGGCAATCGGCCTGTAGGAAGCGCCGACCCCAGTGTCATTTCACCTTTTCCTTCGCCCATCCATTGCATGAGGAGCTTGCGAGATACGCTGCTCCAACCCGTCGGACTCAAGCGAACGAGAAACACATCCGCCGAGGACTTTTCAAGCATGAGGTTTGCGGCCGCGACAGTTTCTTCGGCATTGAGGACTACATCATCCGGAGACTGCATGGCATCTTCCACCCGTAAGACGCTTTCATCACGCTGTTCTTCCAGATTAGGCAATGCCAATCCGTCCTGCCGTGCCAACAAATCGAATATGGGCACTGGCTGCAAGCTGCGAGAGAGAACATATGCGATCGTATTCGCCACGATTACTGGCACGATAATCGAATAATTGCCGCTCACTTCCAGCACCATGAAAACAGAGGTCAAAGGGACACGAAGAAATCCCGCGAACAATACGCCCATGCCGACCAATGCATATGTCGCCACCGAGCCGGTGAGATGGGGATAGAAATGGTGCTCAATGCCACCCACAGCGCCTCCGAGCATTGCGCCGATAAACAAAGTTGGGGCAAACATTCCGCCTGGAGTCCGGCTAATAAAAGACAAGACCGTAGCGATAATTTTTAGCCCGGCAAGAATCGCCAAGAATTGCCAGGTGAACTGGCCGTGCATGGCTTCGTCCATGTATTGATAGCCTGCCCCCATGACTTGCGGAGCGCCAAAATAGCCGATCAATCCAATGAGCAGTCCGGCAACAGCAGGTTGAAGATATTGAGTCCATCCCGGCAAAGCACGTAAACGAGGACGGAAATAGCCGATGGATTTGGCGAAAATTACCGCAGCCAAGCCTCCTGCGAAACCAAGAAGAGCGTAAGCGATCAATTCCACCGGGCCTTCAAATGCAACTGGAGGAATACGAAACAGCGGTTGCGAACCAAGAAACCACCGCATTACGACCACGCTGGAAATTGCTGACAACACCACCGAACCGAGCACGCCTGCGCTCCATCGCCCGATGACTTCTTCAATCACAAAAAGAACGGCGGAAATGGGAGCATTGAAGGCAGCGGCCAAGCCGGCTGCTGCGCCGACCGGAGCCAGCAAGCGCAGTTTATCTCGCGAAAGTTGCATGCGGCGTCCTAGGCCTGAGGCGATGGCTGCGCCAATTTGCAATGATGGGTCCTCGGGGCCAAGCGAATGTCCCGCGCCAATCGCTACTGCAGCGCATATGAATTTGCCGATGGCAGTACGAAAGGGAATAAAGCCGTTGTAGATATAGAGCGCAGACTTGGTCTGACTAACCCCACTGTCCCGCGCGGCGGGAAAAACATGAATCACCAGTGCAGCCAGAAACAAACTAACAACAGCTGGAACAAACAGTAGACGCCAGTCATGCGCTTGGGGAGCTGGCCCGAGAAGTCCGACGCGGGTCCAATCGATGGCAAGACGAAAACAAACTACAGCAAGACCGGAAAAAATCCCGATGAAAACTGCCAAAACGAGGAAAAATCTCTCCTCGTACGTTGACTCGTTATTTTGAATAGACTCCTGCATCGGAGTATCAATCACTTATCAGCTCCGGTATCGGAAGAAGCCGGCTCTTGTGAAATTAAAAGCAGTACCTTATCCATCCCTGTCGGAGGGCCACAGAGCGTTGCGGTTTCTTGTTCAATGGATCCAACTAAACTTATGACAGAATTCCCGTTTTCCTCTTCAACTGCGGCTACAGCCGGGTTTTTCATCTTCGGCTTGATATCAATCCAACGATTATGCAAAGAAACCAGATCAGAGGCTGGCGCCGGTGATGCGGAAGCTTGCTGAAGATCAATACCCTGCTGCTTTGCACAGGAATCAAGTCTCGAACCGGCCTGCGTATATGCCGCTCGAATGCGCCGCGTACGTTCTGCGTCAGAAATACCCCGCATAAACGGATCAGATTCGAGCATCATGCCAGTCGTTTGCAGTAACTCACGGATTTGTTCATCCTGCGGATTCAGAATGGCGGCAATACGGAGATAAGATTCCGCATGGCGATAGCGCCCGAGCGCAAAGGCCGCTTCACCCGCGCCCGCGGCAGCTAAAGCATTTCGTGGATCCTGACTGAGCACTTCACGAAATCGGACAAGTGCGTGCTCATAATCCTGAGCTTGCATGAACAAGTTTGCGATACGAAGCTGGATGGCTGTATCTGCTGGCCGTGCAGCAGCGAATGAGATGAGTTCTGCTTGAGCTTGCGGCGCTGCGTTAGCCTTCAAAAGAAATTCAACGAGTTCAAACTCGGCATCGTTTCGAACCTTGTCAGCATTGCCCGGCCATGTTCCGTAGATTGCATTGTGGTAATAGTGCAGAGCGTTTTCGATCGATCCTCTACGCGCGTACAGGCGGCCTAAAGCAAGATTCACCGCGCCGTCCTGTGGGTTGGCCTCCCATAATTTGAGCAGATACGTTTCCGCTTCTTCGGTGCGGCCCGAATCACGTAACGCGCGCGCCAGACTCAGTTGATATTGAGAATTGTCCCGGTCGTACAGAAGCGCGGCCCTGTAATCTTCAAGAGCAAGATCAGGCCGGCCCGTCTGTTGATCCGCTTGGCCTTGCGCGTACATGTGCCGTGCGAGAGCTCGTTCTTGTTCGCTGTAGCGCTTTACGAGCTTCGAGACGGCTAAAAAAGAAACAATTGCAAGAACTGACAAGACCGCGAACACAAGAGTACGGCGACGTCCGAGGGACTGTAGCCGAGAGTGAAGCATCATGACCAATTTTGATAGTAAATCATTGAGATGGGCCTTTTGGTCTTGTGGAACAACAGTCATTCCTATCATTCACGTCAAAATAGTAGAATCCTCATTCCTATGATTAAAGCGCTTGGCGGCAAAGCAATCGCATTTTTGTTGATTTTCCCCTTCCTGCTTCCATCCACCAGCGGATATGTTCGGCCGGCATCCGGTGATGGTTCCAAGACATCCGCGCCAATTTTTGGCTTCGCGAATTCCTCTCAGGAACAAGATTGGGAACGACGTTTTCTCGCTGTGCCTGACCCCAAGCACGCAGAAGAACATTTACGCATCCTCACGCAGGCTCCGCACATGGCTGGGACTCCGGAGGACAAGGCTACCGCAGAATACGTAGCGAGGAAATTTCGGGAGGCTGGGCTGGAAACAAAAATTGAGGAATATCGGGTGTGGCTCAACTATCCGTCAGAAATCAGCGTGGATATTACCGCACCTCCCGATGTTCACATGCATGGGCCAACACGGGAGCACGTGGACGGAGATCCATTTCAGGATGATCCTCGCGTGGTGATGCCGTTTAACGGCCTGTCTCCTTCCGCAGACGTGGAAGCCGATGTGGTTTATGCCAATTATGGCACTCCGGATGATTTCAAAACATTGGACAACTTGAAAATTGATGTCCGGGGAAAAATTGTTCTGTGCCGCTACGGGCAAAACTTTCGCGGCGTGAAGGCTTTTATTGCGCAGCAACACGGGGCTGCGGGCGTCATTATCTACAGCGATCCCATGGATGACGGCTGGCAACAAGGGGATAAATATCCCAAAGGACCATGGCGTCCTGATACTGGAGTGCAGCGTGGCTCCGTCGGATATATTTTTGAATTCGCTGGCGACCCAACGACGCCAGGAATTGCCTCGACACCCGACTTGCCAGATGCCAAACGTACCCCACCCGCGCAATCGGCGGCCATGCCGACAATTCCAGTTACACCGCTTTCATACGCCGACGCGACGCCAATTCTTGAGCATTTGTCTGGCCCGACCACACCAAGATCATGGCAAGGCGCTTTGCCATTCACTTACCACGTTGGACCAGGGTCAGTAAAAGTAAAAATGCATCTCAAACAGGATTATCAGTACCGCACAATCTGGGATGTCACTGGAAAAATTCCAGGAAGCGAATCGCCCGATGCCTGGGTTGTTGCGGGCAATCATCGCGACGCCTGGGTTTACGGAGCCGTTGATCCCAACAGCGGCACCGCTGCGATGCTTGAATCTGTTCACGGAATTGGCGAATTGCTCAAGGCCGGTTGGAGGCCCAAACGGACCATTATTTTCGGAAGCTGGGATGGGGAAGAATTTGGGCTTATCGGATCCACCGAATGGGCAGAACAGCATGAAGCTGAACTTAGCAAAGCGGCAGCTTATTTCAATATGGATGTCGCCGTTTCAGGGTCGAAATTCGGCGCATCTTCCGTACCGAGTTTGAAGCAATTTATTCGTGATATATCCATGACGGTTTCAAGTCCCCAAGGCGGCACAGTTTACGATGTATGGCAAAAAGCGAACCAGCCTGACGCTACTAATACAAATCGCGGAAGCACCACGAATGGATTCCGTCCTCCGGCCGCCCAAGCAAAGCCAGACGTACCCGTTGGCGATTTGGGGAGTGGTTCCGATTACACCGCGTTTCTTCAACACCTCGGGGTTCCCTCGACAGATGTTGGTTCAACGGGACCGTATGGGGTTTACCATTCGGCGTTCGATAACTTCAATTGGTTTAAAAAATTTGGCGATCCCGACTTTGTCTATGAGCAGGAGATGGCGCGAGTTTTTGGGCTTGAAGTTATCCGGATGGCCGACTCGGACGTACTGCCCTACGACTACGAAGAATATGGAAAAGAAATTCTGGCCTATCTGGACGCCGCTAGTAAAAAAGCGCAGTTAGAATTCGGCGATAAAGCTCCGAGCTTTGGGGAAGCGACGGATGCCGCCCGGCATTTTGAAGAGGCTGGAAGCAAAATTCTGGCAAAGCAAAGGAAAACAAGCCACGATGCAAATGCTCTAAATGCCCAGTTAGTTGATGCCGAACGAGCGTTACTTTCGCCCGAGGGATTGCCTCGGCGTAGCTGGTTCAAGCATTCGATTTACGCCCCCGGAGAATATACAGGCTATGCTGCGGTGGTCATTCCGGGTGTGAACGAAGCCATTGATCAGCATGACCTTCAACGAACGCAGCATGAATTAAGCAAGCTGGCAGCAGCCCTAAATCGCGCTTCGAAAGCTCTTGAAGGAACGCGTTAAAGTCTTAGAGTTGCTTCGAATTGTTGAGAAGTCATGGGAGTCGCGAGCATTTGCCTAACTGCGAGCATCTTTTCCCGACTCGGCATTCGATTCGGAATACCCGCAATTTCGTCCGGTGAGTTTAATGCTTGGGCCACCGAAAAACGGATAAATTGCTCACAATACCCCCACCACGAGGCGTCAAACCAATTGCATAAAAATACGGGAATGCCGGCCATGGCACATTCGACTGCTGCGCTGGACTCAACGGTTAACGCTACCCACGTATCATCCAGTAAATCATTTGTAAGCGGGCCGCCGCGAATATCAAGATATTCCAGTTGAGCACTTGAAAGTGTCTCTTTTATCAGCTGCCGCCGGGCCGACATGCTTTCGAAAGGATGCAGCTTGACGACGACTTTGCGCTCATATTTTTGTGCCAACGCGCATAACCGCGGCAAAGCCTCCCGATAGAAATCCTGTATCCGGCCTGCTGCTGATTCATACTCAGAGGAAAAAAACACAATAAGATCGCGCTGTGTTTTGACAGGCTCAGGACTTTGCTCGGGCACGTTTGCGCCTAATGTAATTTTCTTTTCCGGAAGATGGCACCATCGCAACCAGTAATCTTTGAGCATTTCGCCATGGGCTAAATAGCGATGTGAACATGGTTCGCGAAAACCAAGATTGAAATTCAGGGCGCCGTGTTCCACATAAACCGTCGGAATGTTCCTTTGACGCGCGAGAGAGATCGGCATCCGCGTAAAAGGATTGTTTTCATCAGCAGATAGCACCGCACTGATCCGCTCTTTTTCTAAAACTGCCCACCAGGCATCACGAACCCGCAAACCGGATTCCAGAAATTGTGGGAAGTTCTTAAACGCTCCCAACTTTTCCGCGAGTTGCAACTCCATGCTGTCTTTGATGAATGTGCTTTTTGTCCACGTCTGCTGCAGTTGTCGAATCTCTTGCTCGGTACCAGATGAGATTGATTTAGGTGCGTATCCCGCGAGTGAACGCACCTCCACATTTGGAGGTAAGCCTGCCAACCGGCCATCGCGGCGCGTTACGACGGACAGGAATTCTTTGTGCGGCAATAGGCGTGCAAATTCTGCTTGTGTTCGCGTGACGTTGCGATAGGCTGAAGGCTGCAATACTTTGCTGGATCCGTTCGAAGATCCAACTCTGGCAAACCAACGGCGAAGCGCATAATGCGTGTCCCATTTATCGAAAGCTATCTGAAGTAAACTCGCCGGCTCGAATGTTCGCAAAATCCTGGCATATCTTTTGAGGGCATACATACTGCCGGTGTGAGGATCGGGCAGAAACGCTTTAATTTCCTGTGAGCGAATCTGAGACAAAATCCGCACCAGCAGGTGCGGTTTTGTAGCAATGATGTCGGCATGCGATGGGAAATCCGCGTTGAGCTGCGAAACGAATAGAATCTGGTCCAGGATTGGAAAGCGATAAGGATTCGCGAATTCCCACCAATCAATCCCGTAACGATCTACGAAGCAGCCGTTCCCAATGGCAAGCACTTCCCGCAACTTGGATGCATGCGCTTTCGGATCAGCAAGCTCCTGAATACTGCGAACGGGGCATCCTAATTTTCGTGAAATATCGGCATAAGCGCAGCGGCCTGCCCAGGCAAGATCAATAACGAGATCCCATCGCTCCCCCGACCATGGCCCTGAGTGAACTGAATCGTCAGGGTGCAGCAGTAAAATTCTCACCCATTTCCCCGTTGGCGCGATTTTACACTGGCCTTCCACGGCAGAGCTTACGGCGAATTGTCGAGTTAGGAACTGGCGTCGGACGCTTTTTGCGTAGTACCGTAATTCGTATGGTTGCCAGCAACGCAGTTGAGCATTTCCTACATGACGTGCCCTTGGCTGCGGCCGCGACATTTTTAGCGCTCTTTCCGATTGTCGATCCTTTTGGCGGAATCCCCGTTTTCTACACATTGACGGGGCGCCTCACCCGATGGGAACGCAGTTGGGTCGCCATCAAGACTTCTTTGTATGTTTTCGGAATTCTGGTGGTGTTTTTATTTTTCGGACGTTTCGTTCTCAGCTTCTTCGGAATTTCCCTACCCGTTTTGAAAATCGCCGGAGGATTGATCGTCGCCAACACTGCCTGGGGCATGGTGACTTCCTCCAGTCGCATTACACCCGCAGAAAGTGACGAAGCTGCTACGAAAGAAGACGTTTCCTTTACTCCGCTCGCGATGCCGCTGCTTTCCGGCCCCGGAGCTATTGGCGTGGTCATGGGATTGGCCGCGCATGCCGACCACTGGGTTGCGTATATAGGCATGATCGTAGGCATCGCCGCAGTCGCGCTTTCTTGCTATTTATTTCTTATGTTGGGTGCGCCCTTGGAGCGCCGTTTGGGGCCGGGCGCAATGGGCGCAATTAATCGCATCTTCGGCTTCCTGATTCTGGCGATAGCGGTGCAGTTGGTGTGGGACGGCGTGGCGGATTTTAAGGGTTGACCACTATTTCAGCGTGACCAGTCTCTCCACCAACTCCGAGTAATCCTTCTTTTCCAGGCCGTGCTCACGTTTGTTATATTCGTCCACCTTCGACGAATAATTCATCGAGCAGAATTTCGGACCGCACATCGAGCAGAAAGCCGCAGTCTTGTAGCCCTCTTCGGGGAGGGTCTCGTCATGCATGGAGCGGGCTGTTTCAGGATCTAACGAAAGCGCGAATTGCTTCTCCCAATCGAACTTGTAGCGGGCGTAGCTAAGAGCGTCATCGCGGTCTTGCGCGCCGGGACGGCGGCGGGCGATGTCGGCAGCGTGCGCCGCGATTTTATAGGCGATGATGCCATCCTTCACGTCTTTCTCATTGGGTAACCCTAAATGCTCCTTAGGAGTGACGTAGCAGAGCATGGCTGCGCCGTGCCATCCAATCATGGCCGCGCCGATGGCCGAAGTGATGTGGTCGTAGCCAGGCGCGATGTCAGTCACCAGCGGGCCGAGCGTGTAAAACGGCGCTTCGTAGCAAAGCTCTTTTTCTTTGTCCACTTGCTCTTTGATCTTGTCGAGTGGCACGTGGCCTGGACCCTCGATCATGACCTGCACGTCGTATTCCCAGGCTTTCTTTGTTAGTTCACCCAAAGTTTTCAGCTCAGAGAATTGGGCTTCGTCGCTGGCATCAGCAATGCAGCCCGGACGCAAGCCATCGCCGAGAGAAAAGCTGACGTCATGCTTGGCGAAAATCTTGCAAATGTCGTCGAAGCATTCGTAGAGAAAATTCTGTTTGTGATGATGCGCCATCCACTGCGCCAGAATCGCGCCGCCGCGGCTGACGATGCCCGTGATGCGCTTCGACACCATCGGCAGATATTGAATGAGCACACCGGCATGGATGGTCATGTAATCCACACCTTGCTCGGCCTGTTCTTCGATGACTTCGAGCATGACGTTTTTGTTCAGATCTTCAATGCGCTTGACGCGGGAGATCGCTTCGTAAATAGGCACAGTGCCGATGGGAACAGGAGAATGCCGCAAAATCGCTTCACGAATTTCGTGAATATTGCCGCCGGTGGAGAGATCCATAACTGTATCTGCACCATAATGCACCGACGTATGCAATTTTTTCAGCTCTTCGTCAATATTCGATGTGACCGCAGAATTGCCGATATTGGAATTGATTTTGCACAACGATTCAACGCCGATGCACATCGGTTCAAGCTCGGGATGGTTGATGTTGGCTGGGATAATCATGCGCCCGCGAGCGACTTCGCTGCGGACCAATTCAGCCGAGATTTTTTCTCGGAGGGCGATATGCTCCATTTCTTCCGTAATGACACCTTTACGGGCATAGTGCATCTGCGAAAAATTACCGTCGGAGTTTTGTGCTTTACGGCGTTCAAGCCAGTCGGCGCGGGGTTTCGGAACCACATGCCCATTGCCGTTTCCATTGGAATTGCCGTTATTAGGAGTGCCGTTTGTGGGAGCCATATCTTCCACCGCCTGAATTTAAGATGAAACTCGATTATACGCCGCGCAATTTATGAACTTTACACGGGAAAACCGCGTACTAATTGACATCGCCGCTTGCTCGTCCAGCGAAATCGGCTTAAAATCGCGGGTTCGCCAAAAACCAAGAGGATCATTCATGCGTAAATACTTTTTGTTGCTCTGCCTACCTCTGCTGGCGCTATTGTGCGCCGCGCAAACTCCAACCAATTACGACTCCATCACCAGCACAGTTGATAAGAGTGAAAATCCATGTAGCGACTTCTACCAATACGCCTGCGGAACCTGGCTCAAAAACACTGAAATTCCTGCCGACCAGTCGCGCTGGGGATCATTCAGCGAACTGGCCGAAAGAAACCGCATGATTTTAAAGGGAATTCTTGAAAAAGCTTCCGCCGATAAACCAGGCCGCGACGCCATTGATCAAAAAATTGGCGACTTCTACGACGCCTGCATGGATGAAAAAGCCGTAGATGCCAAGGGCGCCGCTCCCTTGAAACCGGCCCTTGACCGCATTGCGGCAGCAAAAGATAAAGCTGGATTGATGGAGGTCATCGCCCACGACCACCTCATGGGCACCAATACATTTTTCGATTTTGGCGCCGATGCTGATCTCCACAACGCCAGCATGGACATTGCCGAAATTGACCAGAGCGGACTCACCCTTCCCGACCGCGACCAATACCTGAAAGACACTCCGCATAATCTCGAGTTGCGCAAGAGTTTGGTGGATTACGCGACCGCGTTATTCAAGCTAAACGGTCAATCCGGCGCACAGGCCGCAGAATCGGCGCAAACAGTCCTTCGTATTGAAACGGCATTGGCGAAAGCCTCGATGGACCGTACCGAGCGCCGCGACCCGAAAAAGCTCGACCATAAGATGAGCCTCGATGCCACAGTGGCCCTGGCACCGGATTTTGCCTTCAATCGCTATTTCACTGCAATTGGTGCGCCGGCCTTTACTGACCTGAATGTCACAAATCCGGATTTCTTCAAAGATGTAAACGCTATTCTGGCATCCGAGTCGCTCGATTCACTCAAGACATATGCCAGCTTGCACGTCATGACGGTGGCATCGCCCTGGCTGTCCAAGCCTTTTGTAGATGCAAATTTTGAATACCGCAAGGCGTTAACTGGCCAAAAAGAAATCCAGGCACGATGGAAGCGCTGCGTAGCGGCAACGGACACCGCTTTGGGTGAAGCTCTTGGCCAGCGCTATGTTGAACTCACTTTCGGGGCTGACGGCAAAGCCCGCATGCTGAAGATGGTCTCTGCGCTGGAAAAATCTTTAGGCGAAGACATTCAAAGCCTCGACTGGATGTCCGACACCACGAAGGTTGAAGCGCAAAAGAAGCTCGCAGCCATTACCAACAAAATTGGCTACCCTGATCAATGGCGCGACTATAGTTCCCTGACCATTGTTCGCGGAGATTTGCTCGGCAACTTCGAACGGGCCAACGAATTTGAATCCAAACGGCAGATAGCAAAGATTGGCAAGCCGGTGGACAAGAAAGAGTGGGGAATGTCGCCGCCCACGGTCAATGCTTATTACAACCCGTCGAACAATGAGATTGTCTTCCCTGCCGGCATTTTACAGCCGCCATTTTTCGACAAGAAAATGGATGATGCCGTGAACTTCGGCGGAATCGGGCTCGTCATTGGGCACGAATTGACGCACGGCTTCGACGATCAGGGGCGGCAATTCGATCCACAAGGCAACTTGCGCGATTGGTGGACTGCCGAAGATGGCAAGAAGTTTGATGAACGGGCAAGCTGCATCTCCAACGAATACAGCAATTTCATCTCGGTGGACGATCTCAAACTGAATGGCAAGTTGACTCTCGGCGAAAACACAGCCGACAATGGCGGCGCCCGCATTGCGTTTCGAGCGTTGAACGAGACCATGACGCCAACCCAAGCCGATGCAAAGATTGACGGCTATACTCCGGCACAGCGCTATTTCCTCGGCTTCGGCCGGGTATGGTGCATGAAGCAGCGTCCGGAAATTGCGCGGATGCTCGTCCTAACCGATCCACATTCACCGGGTAAATGGCGTGTGGATGGCGTAGTGCAGAACATGTCTGAGTTTGAAAAGGCATGGTCCTGCAAGGCGGGAGATGCGATGGTTAGCGCCAACGCTTGCCGCGTCTGGTAATCACATAACGGTTACAAGAAAATGGCCGCTCGTAGATGGAGCGGCCATTTTTATTGAAATAGAGAAAATTAGTGCTTTGAAGCCAGCTCGTGAAATCCCCGGCGCCGTTGCTCGCTATAACGATGTAGCGCCGCCGAAATCACCGGAAATGCCTCGCTGGCCGGACGAATTTCATCCACTTCCACCGCCTTGCCTTCTAGTTGTTTGTAATCCTGAAAGAACCGCCGCAGCATGAGCATGCGGTGCGCAGGCATCTCGTCAGCCTCGTGATAGCTGTTGAATTCCGGATCTTCCGTAGCAACGGCAATAATTTTGTGGTCCTGTTTACCTGCGTCAATCATGGTCATCAACCCGATTGCGCGCGCATTGATGATGGTCAAAGGAACAACCGTTTCCTGACAGAGCACAAGCACGTCTAAAGGATCGTCGTCCTCGGCGAGGGTCTGAGGGATGAATCCATAGTTTGCGGGGTAGTACACAGCGGAATACAAAACACGATCGAGCTTGATAAGACCGCTGGTCTTGTCCAACTCATATTTAACGCTGGATCCAAAGGGGATTTCGACCACCGTCTGGAATTCCTGCGGCAGCTTGTGGCCAGGAGTAACGTCGTGCCAGGGATGAATCATAAAAAATTCAAAGACCTCGAAACAGAATTAAGACTTTACTATTCTATCGGATAGCTGCTTGACCCTTGCCCTTGGCACGAGTAAAGTTTGATTTAGTCGCATCTGAACAAAAAAAGCCATGTCCAATGAAGCAAAGAAGTATTTGCAGTTCGGAGGAGCCACGGTTGCAATCCTTTTATCGCTGGCCTACCTCGCCTATACCGGGGTTCAACAAAGCAAGAGCTACTACGTCACCATCAAAGAACTGCATGGCATGGGCAATACGGCATACGCCAAGAGGTTGCGCGTGGCTGGCAATGTTCAGCCGGGGTCGATTAAGCGCACCGGGCTGAACGTCGAGTTCGTACTGGTGGAGCAAGACCAAATTTTGCCGGTTGTTTATAACGGAACAGAAGCTCCGCCTGACACGTTGAAAGATAATTCCCAGGCCTTAGCTGACGGCAGTTTTGGACGCGATGGCGTTTTCCATGCCAAACAATTACAAGCAAAATGTGCTTCGAAATATGCGCCGGCACAACCCGGTACGCCGGGCACGTCAGCATCCTCAACTTCTGCGATCACTATGTAGCTTTGTCTCCCAATATCCGCCAGGATTGGGCAATCAAGCGTTAAGCGTACCCTCATATACAAATTGCTAAGCTGATGGGAGTATTTGCCTTCAAGATATGATTAGGCAGGTGCGTGGGATATTCTGATGCGTGTTCTGATCATTGAAGACGAGCCTAGGCTGGCAGAAAATATTGCCCGTAGCCTGCGAGAAAGCGCCGGATACGCGGTAGATATTGCTCCCGATGGTCAGGAAGGTTGCTTCTTAGCGGAGGATGAACCTTATGATGTCGTGCTCCTGGATCTTATGCTTCCGCAAATGGATGGCATGCAGGTCTTGAAGAAGATCCGTGCGCTGGGCAAGCAAACCCCTGTGCTGGTAGTCACCGCCCGGGATGATAAAGAGTCTGTGGTCGCGCTCCTTAACGCCGGTGCGGACGACTACGTAACCAAGCCGTTTGATTTGGGCGAATTGTTGGCCCGCACGAAAGCACTCATACGGCGCGGCAAAGGGCAGCCATCCCCAGTGCTAACCATCGCGGATCTCGAATTAAATACGGTCAATCGCACCGTGAAACGCGGAGATCGCGCAATTACGCTGACTGCAATGGAATACCGCGTACTTGAATACCTGGCTCATCGCCCGCGCGCCGTCGTGTCAAAAACGGAATTGCTTGAACATCTTTACGATTACAACTGGGAAAAATTCAGCAATGTGATTGAAGTTTATATATCCGGTCTGCGCCGGAAGTTAAACGAAGGCTCTTCCAAGCAGTTGATTCACACCAGCCGTGGCCAAGGGTATATCTTGCACGATTAAGAACAACTGCATGCCTCAACCTTCCATCAAACGGCGCCTTATCGTAATCTTCGTTCTCTCGCAAGCTCTGCTCGCTGTTGGGCTCTTATCCACTGGGGTTTTCTATACCCACAAGCGTTTGATCGCTGCGCTTGATACCAGCCTTCAGGGCCGCGCCACCAGCATCGCTGCATTGGTCCGTTACAGCGATGAAAGTGGCGGGCATGTTTATTTTGATGATTCGCTGGTTCCTCCATCCCTTGATCCGGACCATCCTGATATATACGCAGTTTGGACTGAAAAATCTGGATTGCTCGTCAAATCTCCCAACTGGCCGGTTGGACTGCAAGTTGATACCACGGCGCGGCATCATTTTGACTTGAAATGGGCTGGTATTCGCTATCATGGCCTGCGAATTTCAGAGGTCCCTATCCTCGATCGCGAGGAAGGCGCATCATTCCAGCCGCAATGGTTGACCGTCGTGTATGCGGCGCCCCTACATCGTGTTCACAAACAGGTGCTGGATGCCGGAATTTTTATCGCCTTCGCGAGCCTGGTTTTGATGTGCTTGACGACGGCGCTTGCGTTGTGGGGTATCCAGCGAGGTCTATTGCCTTTGCAACAACTTGCAAGCGAAGCAGGCCAAGTTTCTGCCAACAATTGGAAGATGAACCTTCCCGATACATCTCGTCAGATTGCCGAGTTGCGCCCATTAACAGAATCCATGACAGAGATGCTGGCGAGGTTGGAGCGCTCATTCAAACAGCAACGTGAGTTTCTGGGCAATGCCACGCATGAGTTGAAAACTCCAGTCGCCGTATTGAAATCCACGCTGCAATCCTTGCTCCATCGTCCGCGGAGTTCCGAAGAATACCGCATGGGCATCGAGGAATCGCTCGATGATATGAAGCGTTTGGAGAAATTGTTGGAATGGATGTTGCGTTTAGCGCGCGCGGAGCAATGGGCGCATGGCGCGTTGCGGCGCGACCTGCCGGTCATCGAGCTGGCCACAACGTGCGACGCGGCGATTGAGCGCCTTCAGCCGCTCGCTCAAACCCGCCAGATAAAAATGCACTTGACCAACAACGCGCAGGTACATCTGCGGGCCGATCCCGATGACCTGCAACTCATCTGGACAAATTTGCTGGAGAACGCTGTGCGCTACGGGGCAGAAGGCAGCTCGGTGGAGATTGCCATATCCCAACCAGCGGCGAATCAAGTGCAAATCGCTTTTTCCGATCAAGGAGCCGGGATTCCGCCTGAAGACTTGCCGCACATATTTGAACGTTTCTATCGTGGCGACCCTTCTCGCACCCGCGCCACAGGTGGCTTCGGATTAGGTCTGGCTATTGTGAAAGCTATGACGGAAGCCTACGGGGGCACAATTTCTGCTGAAAGCACAGTAGGGAAAGGAACGAAAATGTCAGTTTTGCTGCCCGTAAGCCCAGAATTGCAAGGCACCCCAAGGACGCTTGCCGTGCAAACTTAGCTTCTTACCGTAAGCTCACGCGCTTTTACGTTCCGCCGGACGTATGTTCGAAAGACGAGCCATGGCAGCGACCATCATGCTCGAGAGCAATTGCATGGTCGCAATATCGTGTTGGTCAAATGCGTGCGGCGCGCCGGAGAGCACCTCAAAAACTCCTAGCGTGCGCCGGAAGTGCCGCAAGGGAGCCACCAGAATTGAGCGGACGCCAAGACGACGGCAGCTGGCCAAATCCACTAACGGATTTCTCTCTGCATCGTGACAGAGCATCACTTCCCCGGTGCGAACACAATCTGCTGAAATTCCCGTATCGGTTTGCAGCCTTACGCCCAAATCCGGCGCAGTGCGCCCTGTGCGAGCCCGGCAAATAATTTCATCGCCATGACGTAACGCAATAGCGGCTCCCGTGGCGCCAGTCAGCGCTTGTGCCCGCTCCGCAATTACACTAATTGCAGGTTCCAGGTCGAGCTCGGCAGGCCTGATTTCAGAATCCGGAATGACATTCCCCTTCTGCCGCACGAGTTGCGGCCCCAAAGAGCGGGCATGATGGCGCGACGGCGCAAGATTGGCAAAAGAAGCCGGCACGTGATTCTCGGCAATAGCTGGTACCGTACGCAATAGATCGCGGACTAAACGATCAAGCTCCGCATCTTCGATGACGTGCGCAGTCTGCTGTCCACGCAAAGATCCGCCAAGAACACGCGATAAGCTCAAAACCGCCTGGCTGCCACAAGCCATACAGTACGGTGTATTGTTCTTGCTGATAATTTCGCAGGAAACGCAGAATACAGCTGTTTGCAATGAGACAAAATGAATGTCTTGCCCGGTCAACGACTCCATCGTTCTGACTTCCTCCGTACGCTTACGCAAACATGAGCGTCCAAGCTAAATGGACGCAGACTGATCAGAAAGTAGCGCAGTTGGTTCTGGCTGTGGATAAAGAGAAGGAATTAATCGGCGCCAGCGCTAGCGCCAAGAACGGCGGGAATTGCGTGCAGGCGAGGAACGACTTCGGTTTGATTAACAGAAATTTTTTGTAATGCATCGGCTAACGCTAACGGAAAAACGGAAATCAGCAGGTTGATATCCAGTTGAAGATCGCGTTCGCTATAGAGACGATGGACAGTCATCGTCCCGATTCGACGGTCATTAATGCTGACTAAATCCAGACATAAACTCCAGGAAGTCACCAATTGATGGAACTTCATGCCTGATTTTGACCAACGCACGTAAGGCTGGTGATCGTCGCTCTGCAAAACCTGCAATGCGTCTGACGGAGAGAAGATCGGCAAAGGGATTTGCAGATTCAAATCGAAAGCGTCGAAATCATTCCCGCCAAACGCAGCAATAAGAATTGAAAACAACTGATCGCTGTCTTGCGCGACCTTTAATTCTTCAACAGCCCGGCGAATGGCCAGGTTGTTAATAACGATTTGACGCTGCTCAATCGTCCGTTGGGCAACGCGCCGAAGTTCTCCGAATTCCAGATAGCCCAAATGTTGAACACCGAGCCAGATTCCGCTGCCCAAGACAGCCAGAACCAGCCCCAATGTACTACCTGCCGGCCACAGTAAAAATAGGCTTAATAAAGCAAATATGCCCGAAGCCCCGTAAAGTACGATGACGACCTGGCGATGCGAAAGTCCCAATTGCAACAATTTGTGGTGAATGTGCTCGCGGTCGGCCGTAAACACCGGACGTCCACTGATGAAGCGCCTCGCAATAGAAAGTGCCGTTTCAAGTATTGGAAGCCCAAACGAAACCACTGGAATGGCAATCGCGACAGTCGTCGGCGCCTTCTCTGCGCCTTGCAGAGCAAGGGCGCTGAGAATAAATCCAATAAATAAACTGCCGCAATCACCTAGAAAAATTGTTGCAGGGTTAAAGTTGAAACGAAGAAAACCAAGAATGGCGCCGGCCAAGGCCAGGGTCATCAATGCAACCAGCATGGAATGGCCCAATAGCGCAACCACGAAGACGACAAGAGTCGAAAACAAAGCAGATCCAGCCGCCAGGCCATCCAGTCCATCTATCAAGTTGAATGCGTTTGTAACGCCGATGACCCAAAGAATGGTAAGTGGCAAGCTTACGAAGGAGGAAAAATGATGCCCTCCAAAGAGCACCCTGAGGTCGAGGATTCTTAATCCGCTGGCGAAAAGCATCGTCGCAGCTGCAGCCTGCACCGCAAACTTGACCCACGGGCCCAACGAACGAATGTCGTCGTAAACGCCCAGAAGAAAGATCAGTGTTGCGGGGGCCAAAATGGTGAGTCCGGCTTTAGCGGGAAATCCAACCTGCCACTCGGGGTGTAGCCACGCTGCGAGAAATGACGTTAGAACGCTGCCGCAAAATGCCAGGTAAATCGCGACACCACCAAGGCGAGGCAGGGGCTTATTGTGCAAGTGGCGACTGCTGCCGGGCGCCGCAACCCACCCGCGCGCCATAGCAGAATCTCTTACAAATTTAGTGAGAATGAAGGAGGATAAAAGTGAAGCCCCGAAGATCCCCAGGAAAAATGCCGTCAACCCGCCCCCCTCCACAGTGTGCTCACGCTATTGCGTGAGGTTCAAGCGTTCTTCCTCTAGCAGAATACCTTTTTGGGAAAAATCTGCACAATTCCTATTTTGATTCCCATAGTTACGATAGTTACTCGGGATCATCTCCGCGATTGCTGGCGCTTTCCGTGTGCTAGACTCAAATTTTCCTAACCATGTCACCAAGTTTCATCAGGCCGGTCGAGTTGAGCCGGTGGTTTAACCGGCGCTTATACATTTTGATCGCTATCGTTGTGACAACCTCTTGGCGAGGCTCTGCGCAAACATCACTTCCCTCAAACACGGGTTTGACTGCAACGCCGTCCTCGATAGTCCAGAATGTTGATAAGCTCGGCCCCGACGATATGGTGGAAGTCAGCGTCTACAACGTTCCTGAACTGACCACCAAAACCCGCATCAACGCGAGCGGCGATCTATATTTGCCTCTGATTGGTTACGTGATGGTCGGAGGACTTACACCCGACCAAGCGCAAACTCTCATCGAAAAAAGGCTGTCAGAGGGAGGTTTTGTCAACAACCCTCACGTTTCTGTTCTGGTAACGCAACAAGGGGCGCAGGGTGCCAGCGTCCTCGGTCAGGTAAACAGGCCAGGGATTTACCCAGTATCGGGTTCAGCGCATTTGTTTGATCTGATTTCCGCCTCTGGCGGATTAACCGATAAAGCTGGACGCAGCGCGAGCATCACCCATCGCGACCAACCTGACAAGCCACAAGTCGTAGAACTTGCCCGCAACCTGGAAGATAAACCGGAGAGCAACATCACGATCGCTCCCGGAGACACGATTGTCATCCGCAAAGCAGATATCGTTTACGTGGTCGGCGATGTTGGACGTCCGAGTGGCTTCTTAATGGAAAGCGGACACTTGACTGTGCTTCAGGCGATCGCCCTGGCCGGTGGAACGACTCACACAGCAAAACTGGGCGGGGCCAAACTGATCCGCAAGGGGCCAGACGGCTTGACCGAGACGAGCGTTAAGCTCCAGAAAATTCTTTCCGCAAAAGCGCCTGATATTCCCATGCAAGCGGACGACATTTTGTTTGTTCCCACCAGCACCGCCAAAGCCATTGCCGGACGTAGCATGGAAGCAGCCATGCAAGCTGCCACTGCCGTCAGTATCATCGCGGTGCAATAGTTTCCAAAGCTCCTATATAGGTCCTGGCTGTGCTTTCCCGCGAAGCATTTTTTACGATGTAGTCGCGGCCATTTTGACTGAGTTCAGCGCGCAATGGCACACTCGCCGCCAGTTTCAGAATTGCATGGCGCAGCGCATCTACATTTTCCGGCTCAACGAAAATACCTGCCTGAGCTTCTTCAAGAATGGTGCGAGCTTGACCGTCAACACCCAGAATTACTGGACGCCCACAAGCCATGTACTCGAGCATTTTGGTGGGTATAACGGTTTTGAAAACATCTGTCTTTTTAAGTAGTACCAGGCAAACATCGGTCGCGTTGATATACGCAGGAATGATTTCTCGCGGCTGTTGATCAATGAAACGTACATTCCCTAGGTTGCGTCCGCGGGCCATCGTTAAGATGCGTTCTTTCTCAGCGCCCTCACCGACAAGCACAAACAAGATATCTGGACGTGAACTTTGCAGTTGTGATGCAACATCAAGCAACGTTTCCAGCCCATGCGCCATGCCCATCGTACCGATATAGCAAACCACAAACTTATCCTTTGCGTTCCATGACCGGCGTAATTCCGCAGTTAAATCATCATTTGCTCTTGGTTGAAACAGATCGGTTTCGACCCCATTTTCTACAATAGTGATTTTTTCTTCAGGCACGCCCCACTTTTGCATCAAATGGGTTTTGAATGCCGGCGTAACCACAACAATGCGATGGCTTTTTTGATACAAGAATCCCGCAAGCTTTGACAACAAACGATGGAGCAATGAATTTTCATTGCCAACTCCGACAGCAACCAGCGACTCCGGCCATAAGTCCCGCACCTCAAAAATGAAAGGGATACTATGCTTTCGAGAAAGCCACCAGCCCGATAGCCCCGCTAGCAGTTGAGGCGATGTGGCAATGACGACATCGGGGCGAGGAAGAAAGCTGCCAGTCAGCGCCGATGAAAAACAGAAAGAACTGTAGTTCAAAATGCGTTCGATTGACTTCCGGTTGGGGAATGGCAGGAGCCATGTCCGAACTACCTTAACTCCGTGAAACTCTTCGTGGAGAATCAGATGATGCAATTTTCCGCGATATTCTTGGGCCAAGACTCCCGTGGGATGATTGGGAAATCCGGTCAGCACCGTAACCTCATGACCAGCGGACGCCCAGTGGCTCGACAACTCAGCCACGCGCGCTGCAGGAGCACCCATCTCTGGCGGAAAATACTGTGAGACGTAGAGAATTTTCACAAATTTAGTAGTAGAGAAGCTTGAACGCCGCTTTGTAAGCCAGCGCCCTTATTCGCCTCGCGGGGCTGCGCGTGTAAGTATCCCAACGGTCCGCATACTCCAAAAATATCTTGTCTTGCGTTAAGCGATGCATCACTCGCAGTTGAACAATGTGCAAACGATGATAGAAAGCGCTGGCTATCATCGGTAAGCGAGTTCCCGATTGTTCATAGAGCGACCAAAAACCTAAGTCGTAGTTTTGAAGATTGGATTTCAGGGTAACTACTGCCTTCTGAAACAGGCCATGCGCCCGCTTATCTTGCGTCGCAACGAAATAGTCATAGACTCCCCATGCTGCCCAAATGAAGCCATTCAAAATATGGGTCGGTGGAAATACGACGTATTCTTCGAACCAGTAGTTATTGAGTTCGTCAATAAACGTAACCCCGCCTTCGCGGACGGAAGACCAGAAACTTTCCATCGCAAGGTGCGCAGCTTCCATATAGACGGCTTGTTGCGTTTCCGCGAACGCGCGTACCAGCAAGGATATTCCCTGCCCCTGGGCCAGCGCGGAAAACCAAGGCGCCTTCAGGGTTGTGCGGTACTCCCAATCGAAATTATGGTTCCAAACCGAGATTCCAAATGAATTTTTCTCCAACCGCATTCTGAGCCAATCTGCCGCCTTGATAAATTGCTCTCGGCGTTTTAATTCTGCCGTACGCCGGAATAGATCATGATTTCCTAATCCCCATTGCGCAATGGCAATGGGGTTGTATTGCGCACCAATTTGCCCGTGATAATCAAGCATTGGAATTCCCACGGAATCATGCACACCGGAATAGTCAGCCTTTTCGGCAAACAGCATGTAATATTCGCCAAGCTGATTGGGGCCAGCGTGAGAATTTTCCTGTGGTTGATCATGCCAGAAAGTAAGCTGACTTTCGCGCGGCGATAAATAGGCGCTGAAAATACGACGATAGTACTGTAAGCGCTGCGCGATAGGCATGATTTTTGTCGAACTATAGCACGTGGGCGAAGAAAACCTTGTTTAGCAGTCAGTGGCAATTAGCGCACGATCTTCCAAACCGAAGTTTGTGAATCTCCCGCTTTGACCGCTACTGTTGAGATTGCAAGAAAATTAGTCCCGTTCTCACCATCAGGCAAAAGAACGTTGCCATATTGAAACAAGCGAAAATGCCAAGCGTCTTTCTGCCACGACATTTCACGCCGCCAGGAAATACCATCGAACGCTCCATACAGACATGCCTCGGTTTCCTGATTCACTGCGCTCGGCTCGACCATGGTCGAAAAAAATACAGCTTTTCCAACTCGGCAACCGTAAATCGAAGAACTGGGCAAATCTGCAAGAACGCTTAACTTTCCCGACCGATCTAAGAAATAGACATGATTGCTTTCCGACGGCGTATCCGACGAAAAATACACCCCGTTTTTTGTTGGAACCAAAGCCACAGATCTCGCCTGCTGATTTCCTTCCATGACAGTTTCAATATGCTTCAAGTCGCAAGAAGCACGCATAATGCGGCATTCGGGGCCATTATCCCCTGTGAGAATCCACAGGCATTCATCCCACGCGTCATAGACGATGTTGTGAACGTGACGGATCGCGCCTTTCGGGAAAGTGTGTGCGATGCCCCACGTTTCGCCATGGTCGCCCGAAGCATAGATGTGTACTTCTTCTCTTTCGGGATTATCAAAGTACTCGCCGAAAAGAACCGAGCCGCCCGAAGTCGAGCAAATATGGAGAGGACGCGTTCCTCTCTTAACCCTATGTGTTACGTGAAATTTGGTATCACCCGCTGCCAACGTAATGATTGCGCCGGGAACCGTCGCGATAAGCGCGCCCGACGGCAAGACGGACAAAGCGTGAAACCCATCGCGCACAAGCCGAAAAGTTAATAGCATCGAAGCCGTCAGGTTACGCCATATCGATGGATCGTAACGTCCAACCTCTTGCCATCGAATGGATTGATTTTCAATCTTGGCGGACAGCAAGGTATATCCCCGCGACGCGTAGAGAGTTTCTCCCGACCATGCCAGTGCCCGCATCCGTGGGAAAGTAGCAACATGCATTAACCGTCCACTTGAACTTTGACTCTTGCTTTTATCGAGATTCGCCGTATGCTCCTCGTTTGCTGGGATTCTAGTTTTCTGCTTTCATCGCGACGAACGATCCGATAGCAAGAACATCCATACGGGTTCGCTTGAAGCAATCAATCGCTTCGGAGGGCTGGCAGACGATCGGCTCATTCTCATTAAAACTGGTGTTCAAAACCAGCGGGATGCCTGTCTTCCGCTCAAAAGCCTTGATCAAATCGTAGTAGAGCGGGTTCTCTTCCCGACTCACAGTTTGCAGGCGGCCAGTATTGTCCACATGGTTCACTGCACAAAGTTCTTGCCGCTTTTGGGGGCGAATCTTATAAACATGCAACATAAATGGAGACGGGTGATCGTGCTCAAAATACTCTGCCTGCCGCTCAACCAAAATTGAAGGGGCAAAAGGACGGAACCACTCCCGGCGTTTGATGCGCGCATTCAGGATGTCTTTCATATCAGGGCGCCCGGGGTGGGCCAGAATCGAGCGATTTCCAAGGGCCCGCGGCCCCCACTCCATTCGGCCCTGAAACCAGCCAATAACATAACCTTCTGCAATGTGCGAAGCTATCGTTTCGAGTAAGGGCTCTCGCCCAAACTTTCGATAGCGCAAACCCGCAGCTTTTAAGTCGGATTCGATGCGTTCGTCGGAAAACTGCGGACCAAGGTAAGAATGTGTCATCGCAAAACGCTGCTTTTGTTTCAGGATCGAGTAATGCACATGAAGAGCTGCCCCGATGGCAAGGCCTTCGTCCCCTGCAGCCGGCTGCAACCAAGTACGCCGAAAAGGGGTGGCGTCAAATAGTTTGCCGTTCGCAACACTATTGAGTGCACAGCCTCCCGCCATCACAAGGTCATCCAGAGCCACTTTCTGATGCAGGTTATTCAGCATATGAAAGAAAACTTCTTCGAAACGGTGTTGCATGGCAAACGCCAGATCCATATCGCGTTGGGTGATTTCTGTATGTGGTTCACGAGGAACACCAAACTCGTCGCTCATGCGCGTGGAAAAGTGCGGCGCGAGACTAACTGTCCCATCCTCGCGAATCTGCATACCCTGATTGCTTCCCAAAGGCTGGAAGTAACTCAAGTTTAGGGCATAGCCCCCATCTTGTTTGATCGAAATGAGATCCTTGATGCGCTCACAGTAAGTCTCTTTTCCATAGGGCGCGAGGCCCATGACTTTGCCTTCATCTCCATATTCTTTGTATCCGATGAACTCACAAATCATGGTGTAGAAACTACCTAGGGAATGCGGCAGATAAACGCGACTGAGGATCTCAATTTCAGAGCCCTCGCAACGAGCCATCATCGCAGACACAAAATCTCCGGAGCCGTCATAGCTGAAACCAGCTGCCTTTTCCCAGGGCGAGCAATAATATGCGCTCGCGATATGCGCAATGTGATGCTCGAGATTGTGCTGGTGGAAACGTAAAGCGGCGATGTCAACATCCATGGCACACGCCAGTAGTGTACGCACATCACGCATGGCTTCTTTGCGCTGGCGTAAACGCAGGAAATTCATGATCTTGGCCGGATTGGATATGGCGTACTGCATTTTCTGTGCAAGATTCGCGCTGCTGTCATGGCCAATCGCAACATGATCAAGATCGGAAGGTTTTGCACCGGCAGCATCCAAACATGCACGCACAGCCAGTGCAGGGAACCCCGCATAATGCTTCACTCGATTGAGGCGCTCTTCCGCTATGGCAAAGATCACTTCCCCATCCTGCACAATTGCAGCGGAAGCGTCGGCGTGAAACATGTTGAGACCCAAGATCAGCATCGGGCAAATATTTCCCCGGATTGAAAATCGATTTTTGTGCTGATCATGGGTTGGCGCTGAGCCGTAAAGAGGATGAATGTAACGCTATAAAATTCATGGCATCAACCGTAAATGGTTGTCCATAGTGAAGGGAATCCATTGCTCCTAAAGTTGCTAGTGTGGATGCGACGATTTCTGCGAATGGGATTGGACTCGAACTTCCTTCCCGAATCGAATTAGCAAATGCCTGCAATTCAGCACTGTGACCTTTGTCTTGTCTGATTCGTGCACTAACTTGTTGCTTGCGGCCATTGCGCACCAGTTCGAGTGTGCGAAAATCTTCCATCACGGCGACCACGCCGCCTCCAAATACTTCGAGCCGTTCCTTGGAGTAGGCTCGATCTCCATTGGCCACATACGTTATGTTGCCTTGAGAACCATTAGCAAATTGAAGAGTAATTAAAACGTTGTCGTCAGAATATTGACCAGGATTCGCAAGTGCGCGTGTGTGTACTTCAGTTGGTGGGCCAGCCAGAAATGTCAATAGGTCAACAAAATGACAAACTTCCCCACGAATTCGGCCGCCTCCCTGCTCTGGGTCATTCGTCCAATGGTCAGCGGCTAGCATGCCCGCATTCACCCGGTAATTTAAGGCAAATGGTTCATGGATTTGTCCAAGAAAGTCTTTCATTTTTCTCATCATGGGAGAAAAACGTCGGTTGAAACCAACCATTAGTTGCAATCCATGAGGCATCGCGTATTGTGCGTGACATTGCACAATTGCGGCAAGTTCATCCTCAGTCAAACACAGAGGCTTCTCGCAGAAGACGTGTTTACGGGATCTAATTGCGGCCATGACTTGTCGCGCATGCAGATTATGCCGGGTCGAAATGACAACCGCGTTGACATTGGGATCGCGAAGAACTCGATCTTCATCCGATGTGGAATATTGAAAACCAAATTTTCCTGCGGCCTTTTCCGAATGAGATCCGTTAGCCGCACAAACCCCGATTAAGTCAATTCCTTGAATCTGTTTGATCGCGGGAAGTAGAGTCCCGGTTGCAAACGCCCCCGCCCCGATAAGGCCGATCCGCACCGCGCTTTCTGGCCTTGCCTTGCTCACAGCAACACGCGATTCAACAATCAGTTTTTCTTCGGGAAAATCCGGATACTTGATTAGCACTCCTAGGAATGGAGAGCCAGTAGAACCTGTAATCAATTCATAAGCACGTGGCGCTTGTTCTACCTGAAAACGGTGCGTAATGAGCGATTGCAAATTTAATTTACCGTCGGCAACCATTCTCAAGAAAGCTTCCATGTTCCGGGTTTCCGTCCAGCGCACGTATCCAATAGGATAATCGCGGCCTTTTTGCTCGTAGGCACTGTCATAGCGGCCAGGGCCATAGGAACGCGAAATACGGAAATCCAACTCCTTCTCATAAAACGTCTTGCGCTGAATATCCATGCCCACGGTGCCCACAGCAACGACAATGGCTCGATCGCGAGCAACTTCTCCCGCCAAATTTACTGGACCGCTGCTAACCGTTTCCGCAGTAACTAAGACTGCATCTGCCAGATGTCCGGAGGAGTACTGCAAACACAAATCGCGAAACTCAGCGGGAGAGGTTGAAACTGCATCTGCTCCGAGCGTCTTGGCGAGAATCGCGCGCGCCGTATTGATGTCCATCCCGACTACACGACAACCGGCAGCTTTCAGAAGTTGCACAGTCAATTGCCCGAGTAAACCCAATCCAATCACTGCAACGACGTCACCCAATCTGATATCAGCCACTCGAATGCCATGTAACGCAACTGTGCCTACAGTTGTGAACGCAGCTTCTTCCAGGCTGACGGAAGCTTCTGGAATTTTCGTTGTCAGCAACCGCGGAATACACGCGACTTGAGCGTGAACCGCATAACCGGCACCAGCACATGCGACCCGGTCACCGGGCCGAATATCATTTATTTCATCCGCTGTAGCGATCACCGTTCCTGCACTGCTGTAGCCAAGTGCACTCGGCAGATCCAACCGGCTCCGTACAGACGACAAGGTGGAAACGACGCCGTCGCGCCGCACCTTGTTCAGAACATCTCTCACTAAATCAGGCCTTGCTTGAGCTTTTTGCAGTAAGTTTTTTTCAGCAAACTCTGTGGAGGCCCTTTCGGTACCGGCAGAAACCAGGGACGCTGCAATCCGCACCAGAACGCACCCCGGCAGCAATCGGGGTGACGGAACTTCCACTACCTTGATCTCTCCACTACGAGCGTCTTGTAAGACTTGTTTCATGCCAATGCTGCTTGAGGATGAGCCCCGTGCTTATCTGCAAATTGTTGTTTACCAATGTCAAGAAAAGTCTGCATCCATATTTCCAGCGTCAAGAATTGCCAAATTTGCATAGACCAATCTTGAATGCCTTTGCGCTGCTCGTCCACAAATTTTTGCACAACCTTGGGCTCAAATATTCCGCGCTGCATAATTCGGGATTCAGAAAGTAAGTCATCCACCATCTCTCGCAAATCGTGGGCGAGCCAATAATCCACCGGGGCTGCAAATCCTGCTTTTGGCTGGCGCAAGACTTCTTTGGGTAGCAGTGGCGCCATCGCTTTGCGGAAAATATATTTTGTGACCGGATGATAAAAACCTTTCAATTTGAACTCTGGAGCTATATCCCAAGCTGCAAATTCAGCAAGTTCGCGATCCAGAAAAGGCACCCGCACTTCCACAGAATTTGCCATGCTCATCCTGTCGTTATATGCCAGATTCAAGGAAGGCATGAAAATTTTGCTATCCACATACAACATCTGATTTAAAAAGTCAGAATCCTTCACTTGAGCAAATGCTTCGCGATGCCGGCCATCTGCAGGATTATCCAAATTTATTCGGCGGCCAAAATCATTGGTGTATAGCTGTTCTTTCTGATTGCTGTCGAGGTACGTACAATTCATCACAAAACGCTCGATTGGAGGCAGAGAAGCACTGCGAACCATCTTTTTGGCAAAACGCAAAATTCCCTTCACATGAGTTCCGCGCATACCCGGCAGACTAGATACCGATCTGCTGGCCAAATTGCGGAGCGGCGATGGGATCCTGCCATAGGCATTTGCCCAATAATGCGCGATATATTTGCGGTATCCTGCAAATAATTCATCCCCGCCCACGCCAGAGAGCAAAACCGTGGAATCTTTACGCGCTTCCCTGCATACTAGATAAGCCGTAATGATTGCGGGATCTGCGACAGGCTCATCCATATGCCATGCAATACGCGGAAGCATATCAGCCACATCCGGTTCGACCATAATTTGACGATTTTCTAATCCAAGACTCTTGGCAAACCGTGCAGGTACGGCCGGATCATCTAATGCAGTTTCGCCGATACGATATTTCGACGGAAATGTAATCGTGTAAGTTCGTATCGTTCGCCCAGTTCCGGCATGCGCCATTGCCGCCACGATGCTGGAAGAATCCAATCCGGCGCTGAGAAATGCCCCGATAGGCACGTCGCTCACCATTTGCCGCTTAACAACTTGCTGAAAGCGGCCGCGCAATTCTTCCGACAATTCTGCTTCTGTGCGAGAACCGTAGTTATGTTCCTTTGGAGGAAAAGTAAGATCCCAATATTGATGAAGTTCCAGATTGCTTTCGCGGAAAATCGCGGTGTGCCCAGGCGGCAGCTTGAAAATCCCCTTGAACATTGTGTTGGGTTCGGGGACCCACAAAAAAGTTAAATACTGATGCAATGATTGCGCATCAAGTTCAGGCTCAATTCCCGGAACCTGCAGTAGTGCTTTGATTTCTGAAGCAAAGGCAAACCGTTGCCCTTGGTGTACGTAATACAAGGGCTTAATTCCGAAGTGATCGCGAGCAAGAAATAATGTCCGGCGGCCGCCACGCAGGTCGCAGATGGCAAACGCAAACATGCCATTGAGTTTTTTTACACAATCAGGCCCGTCCTGCTCATACAGTCGTAAGACGACTTCTGTGTCAGTTTCCGAGAAAAAATGATGCCCCTTTTGACGGAGTTCTTCGCGCAGATCCAGGTAGTTATAAATTTCGCCGTTGTACGTAATCCAAACGGTGCGATCTTCATTGCACATCGGCATGTGGCCGCTTGGCGAAAGATCAAGAATGGCCAGACGGCGGCTTCCGAAGCCAATATAGCCACCATCTGGAAAATGCTGTTCCCATATTCCAGAATCATCGGGTCCGCGGTGCGATTGAATTGAGGTCATGCGCTCGATGGTGGGTCGGTCACCGCAATTGAGTAGGCCGCTAATGCCGCACATGAAGGTTCAAACCCGTTGTGCCAATTTCATCTCATAAACCTTGGCTTTTACATGGAACAGTTGAATTGCCTGAAATGCGCAGTAGACGAACCCTGGAATTCCATCCAAAAAGCCCAGTCGAAAAAAATACCGGTAAAGAAACAGAACAACAGGCGAGCCAGGTACCGCGAAAAACCTTTGTTTGAGCCAACGACGACGTTGCGCTTGATTGCCAAATAAAGTTGGTGGCAGATCAGCAGATTTCCCTTCAACCCACACCGCCGCATCCCAGTTCGAGTATTCATTGTGCTTTTGAATATACTTCGCAAGCGAATCAACATTATGGTGGGTTATGGGGTTCTTGAGTTTTGCTGTCGGCCCTTCGACGACAACGTGCTCATGAACTTCCATGTCGGCCATCGAGGGATCCTGGTCCTGCAACCTGCACTCAAATCTGCCTTTGCCCTTGCGAAAAAGTGAAAGCTTATAGAAATTCGCACCACAGTGGCGCAATTCTTTCCCTAAGAAATGCATCTGCAACGCAATGTAATACCCGTTGAAGTCATGCTTTGAAATTGCGCATTCTATTTCTCTTCGAATCTCGGGTGTCAATGCCTCATCGGCATCGAGAAGTAAAACCCAATCGGCTACAACCGGAAGATGATCAAGTGCCCATTGCCGCTTTTTTGGCCATCCACCTTTGTAGTGAAATTGCACGACCTTTGCATGATATGCCTCGGCAATTGCAACTGTTGCATCGCTACTCTGCGAATCAACAACATAAACTTCTTCAACGCAATTCAAAGATTCCAGGCACCGAGGTAAGTTTTTTTCTTCATTCCGTGTAGCGATGATTACGCTTACAGGAAGAGGTGCTACGCCAGGAGAAGGCGTATTCACAGAATCCTCGGGGCTTGTTATCGCGGAACTCACTCTACTTCCGCCATCTTATCGTGAATCGAAAGCAATTGGCGAACTGGAACACTAAACGGTAACCGCATGGCGCGTGCACCATTGGTGCAACACATGAAGAGACCAAGGGCGTGACCAGGAGGTTTTCCCTTCTTGGAAGTCCTGCCATACCTTCCACACTGCCTCCTGATTGATAACACCGCCTAGCGGGCCATCGGCCATGTCTCGGAAAGACTTTTCTAAATCTCGTCGTAAATCATCCTTCAACCAATGCTCAAAGGGCAAAGTAAAACCCCGTTTCCGGCGATGGACAATTTCGCTGGGTAAGGAACCTTTCAGCGCATCAACCAACAAATGCTTTGGTTCACCGCGCTTGATCTTCCAAGCTCCCGGAATCGAGATTGCCCTTCGTGCCAGTTGATGATCAGTAAGAGGCACCCGGACCTCTAGCCCATTAGCCATGCTTAAAGCATCAGAATCGCGCAGAAGAGTATTTAGCATGTAACAACGAGATTCCAAATAGGAAATTTGGTTGATCTCGTCCAATTTTTTTACACGATTCAAATTCTTCAAGAGCTCAGTCGCCGCTCTGTTGCTATCCTCTTCCGAAATATGAGTAATCAATGAATGGCGGAGACTTGGAGTAAATAACATCCGCGCCAAAAAGTATGGAAGCGACAAGCTATCTTGATCTAACAACAAAGCCGCCAATTTACGATTACGGTCATTTTCAGGTGTCAAGACTGAAAAAAGGGCGGCAAGGGCGCTTTTGCCGGGGGTATATTTCCAGAAATCTGAGAATTTCTGCATTTTGGGGACATCCACAAAGGTTGAATAGCCTGCAAAAAGCTCATCACCTCCGAGGCCGGATAAAGCAACTTTGAGGCCCGCTTCCCGGGTCTTTCGTGAGACGAAATAGGTGTTGACGCCATCGATAGTTGGCAAGTCCATGGATGCGATTGCTTCTGGAATAAGCTCAAGCGCCTCACCTTGCGAAGCACAGATTTCATGATGGCTCGTTTCGAAATGCTTAGCTACTATTTGAGAATATGCAGCTTCGTTGTAATCAGACTCGCGAAATACGATAGAAAAAGTATCGGGTCTAATTCCGTTTTGACTCAGAATCCCAACCAGCGCGCTTGAATCTATCCCTCCTGAAAGAAACACGCCCACCGGCACATCACTAATCATCTGTTTCTGTACAGCGTCATAAATTTCAACATGTAAATCTTGTTCCATTCGTTGGCGTGATTCAGCTGAATAATCCAGTCTTGTGGAAGTGGAGTCCACCAAGTCCCAATAGCAAGTTTCTTGAATTCGCCCATTTTTCCATATCAAATAATGCCCCGGGCACAAAGATGACACTCTGTCGATCAATGTGATGGGATCGTAAAGTGAGCCGAAGGTTATATAGTTTGATAATCCGGCGCGATCAACGCGGCGAGGAACCATGCCTGTGCCCAATAACGTGCGGACTTCCGATGCAAAAATGAAATATGGGCCAAAAGAGCCGAAATAGAGCGGCTTCACTCCCATGGGATCACGAGCGATAAACAAATGGCGTTTCGATGCATCCCAAAGCGCAAAGGCAAACATGCCTCGCAGTCGAGTTAGGCTTTGTTCTCCCCAAAATGCATAGGCCTTTAGTAGAACTTCCGTGTCCGAGTTGCTCCGAAATTCAAACCCTGCTTTGCTCAGTTCGTGCCGTAATTCGCGGAAATTAAATATCTCGCCGTTATAAACAATCCAATTCCCGGTTTTTGGATCTTCCATCGGCTGGTGACCGAGCGGCGACAGATCGAGTATCGCTAAGCGGCGATTCCCGAGACCAATCTCATTTTCACCATCGTGGATAACGATCGTGCCGGAGTCATCGGGTCCGCGGTGAGCAAGTGAATATGTCGCAGAATCGAGCAGGGCGCGATCCACGTTAGATCTAGTTGCCGCGATGCCAACGATTCCACACATTTACATTGTGCTCAAAAATAGAAAGTACTAGCGACGCCTTCAACGTCGTAGTTACTTGAAAGCTTCTACATATAAAGAATGCGGTAGATCGCGGCTGTCACCGGGAGTATAAGGAGGCACATTCGATCCGTATAAGCGGCTCGTACCCTCCGCTGATTCTTCGATTTCTTGGAACCCTGCTTGCTGCATGGCCTCTCGCAAATAGCTGAAATCGAGACCTGCGCGATGCTGTCCATCGCAGAAAATAAAATTAGAAAAACGGCCGCCCACAGAATCAAACTTTCGGGGAAAATCGTCGAACCATTCCTTACGATCTTGTTGGTATGCGGCTATGGCGCTTCGCAAACTTGGAACAATTACGCGCATGCCGCCTCCCGGCTTTAGAACTCGTTTGCATTCGCGCAATAGGCGGCCAAGTTCATCCGGATAAAAATGCTCAAACATATGTGTTGCATAAACGGAATCTACTGTCCGGTCGGCAAAAGGGATGCCGCAACGAACATCCAACCACATATCTGTTTTTGTAAATGGATTTGCATCAATATTAACGAAGCCCGGCATATATTTCGGTCCGCAGCCCAAATGCAAATGAATAGGATGATGAGGTCTTCTCAGACTATTTCTCCAACGCAATATCCAATAGTTTGGCCATGTCGCCTTTTCAATCAATAAAAAACACAAATCCTTGTAGCGTTGGTGTAACAAGAATCTCCCTTCTGCGTTTCGACCCCTCGCGCACTTTAAGTTATCATCTCAAACTTTTATCTTTCGTAACTAGATGCTGTGCCAGTTCTATCAACTGATCCACATGGGATTTCCACGAATAAGTTGTTGACTTTTCGAGCCCCGCCTTTGAAAGGCATTCGTGTTCGGTATCTTCACTCGCCCTCACAATGGCATCAGCGAGCTCATGGGGTGAAAAACGCGCAAAATAAAGTGCGGCATCTCCGCATATCTCTCTATGAACTGCGATATCGGAAGCAACAATTGGCAAGCCACATGACATCGCCTCTACGAGGGGATGCGCGAAGGATTCTGCGTAAGCAGGACTGACATATACATCGCACGCACGATAAACCCGATGGAGATGGAAATATGGGATTGGGCCTAATTCAATTACGTTTTCAACAATACCTAGTTCCCTTACCAGGCGAGCAGCACTTTCTGCGTGGTAATTGCCAGGGTTATGATCGGAACTGAACCTGCACGTGAAGACCACTTCAACTTTGCGTGGTGATAGTCTTTCCCGCAAGATCGGTACTGCTCGTGATAATGTCTCGAAATTGCGATAGTAGTTGTAGTGGCTCACAAAAAGAAGCCGCAATGCCCTATTCTTATTTTCAAGAATATTTTGTAAATGTAATGACAAGGGCGTGTTGTCGCGCTGAAACTCCTCTGCATCGAATCCATGTGGAATTGTCGTGATTTCCTCACTAGTCCATGCGGCCAGATCGTTGGCAAACGATCGACTGGGCGCGACCGTACAATCAGCCCAATGAATGGACTGCTGCGCCAATAGACCCTTCACCCAAGTATCGAGAATGAGCCGATAGTCTCTGCGTTTATAGAGATCTCGATAAAAATCAGTCGAAGTATATAAAGCATTGCGTGATAGCAAAACTTGAGGGACTGGAGAATTATGCAATGCAATGTTGCCTGCCGAAATCAGCACATGGGCATTGTGCTGCCTTAAGAGCCTGGGAAGCCGCCTCTGTTCCTGCCAGAATCGGAAAGCAGCATTGGAAGAAAAACGCACATCCAGCAAGGAAACATTTGCTGATTCTTGAAACTCACTCCGAAGAATAGGTTGCAATGCAACCGTTACGTGAATATCTAATCGTTGTTTGAGTTGTGGTATGACATTGCGCAGGTATGTGACGCCTCCACCGGCACTCGCGGCAGCGCCATTTAGAAAGATGTTCATTACTGTCAGGTTGCGCTTCCGGCAGCGCTTTGTGCTACGGGAGTAAATGTAGTTTCGGCTTCTGGGTAAGGCTCGGAGGCCCGATGAAGTAAATCCACGAAAATAAAAGCGAAAATCCAAAAATACACGCAGAGGTAATAACCAACAGCAAATAGCCAATCTTCAAACGCAGCATGGAATAAACCTCCAAGCATCACGGCTGCAAAAACAATGAGAGGAGAAGAAAGGTCCTGTATGTTCCTGACTTGTATAAAAACACGCACTGCGTACAAAGCAACCAGCGAAATTAGAGCGAAAAACGGAATCACACCTAAAAGGCCTTGCCATTCCATGATGGCAAGATAACTGTTTCCATGTTCACGAACGCCTACATCGGATGATACTCGTATTCCCTGTAACCGGGATGACCCGGCGTTCTCATTCGCCAAGCTCGTCCCAAAACCTGTGCCGAAAAATGGGTGGCTGCGAATAGAATCGATTGTCTGATCCCATACGGAAAGGCGGGATTGTAGAACATTCTGGCTTTCGTGTCCCTTATAGAGAAACTTTGCTACCGGCGTTTGCCCTTGACCTGATGTTTCAGATTTCATTGGGACAAGCGCTGCAACCACGACCGCGCAAAGGAGAGCCACAGCCAAGCCTCTCACGAAGAATTTATACTGCCGCAATCCAAAACATATCAACAACGCAGCAATGAATCCCGCTCCAATGCTCGCTCGCGAATAACTGCTCAACAACAAACAAATTGAAATAATTAGAGCCAATTGCCGCTTGTGGCGGGCACCTGCATCATCGGAGGTCAACGCGAACCAGAGTAAATATGGCAATACGATCACGCCCATAATCGCACCCAAAGAATTCGGGTTTCCCATTAAAGAATAGTGAAAAACAAAATAAGAGACGGCTGTTATATAAGTAAAAACCTCGAGACCAATCCGCAAACTGCTTAAAAAACTCCACGACGAGAATAAAACTACAAGTCTGGCACCGGAAATGCCGTAAAGAAATAGAAGTAGAAGACTTGCTGCTTTTAGAAAAGAAACTTCTGCGTATGTAGAGACCACAGCGGAAGCAAACGAAGACAGAATGCAAGATAGAGCAATTGCGTGAAACAATCCAAACCAATGCCCACGTTCACGTAGATATAGAGCCAGTCCACCCAATGCACCTATGGCCAACAAAACCCAGCGTATAGGACTAAACACCGGCTGCAAAGGCGTGTATGTCCCGGCCCCAAGGAAAGCAAGGGCCAGTGCCGGCATGAGTCTTTGGCGATAGTTCCATACGATTGCCAGCAGTACCTGCAAAAAGATGATTCCAGCTAGAAATTGTGTATTAGTGAGATATCCAGGGAAAAAGCGCAGCAAAACTACTGAAATCAAGATCACTAAAAGTGCCGACCCCAGTATGCGCAATGGGATCCGCTCAAGAGTCATGGTCATCACAACACGAATATATGGCCTGTGCCATGCCGCTGGCACATAGTTCAGGAGAATATTTGCCTATCCGTTCTAAGCTTCTTTGTCCCATTAATCTCTGCAAGTTGGAGTCACCGGCAACTTCCTTCATCGCTTCCGCTAGCTGAGAGGGGTTTCGGGGTAAAACCACTCGTCCATTCCATCGGTCTAGCACAAGATCTTCGGCGCAGCCCGCAACTTGTGTAATCACAATCGGCAACCCACATGCCATCGCTTCATTAACGGCTAGCCCCCAGGGATCACTATGTGTAGGAAAAATAAAAATATCAGACATCGCGTAATACGCGATTAGCTCATCTCTATGCACAAAACCGCTGAAGATAATACTGCCTGCCACAATTTTGCTCGCGCGTTCTTCGAGCAGAGCGCGTTCAGATCCGTCACCAACAAAAACTAATCCCATTTGTTGGCGGAGATCAGGACTGAGCAAAGCATACGCTTCGAGAAGATCAAAAACTCCTTTTTCTCTGACGAGACGTCCCACGAAAAGAAAATATCGTTCGGGCAATTCTAATTCGTGCCGTTTCGTAGTTTTTTGCATACGGATACGTGAGGCACCGTTCGCGAATAGCACATTATCAACCGCATTGGGCGCTGTAAAAATCACTGTTTCAGCAACGCCAAAAGTTTTGACATAATTCGCTGAGGATTTTCCAGAAACGACAACTCCCCTACTTGCTCTCAAAAAACGCCCCTTAAGGGATTGCACTAATTTAGTCTTGCCCCTCTGATCCTGGGCATTACTTTCAACCCATACAAAAAAAGGCACGTTTTTACGATGAGACCACCGGAGTGCATTCCAATACGCGAAATCGTTGTATCCGCCACAAATGATTGCGTCTGGAGAGAGTTTACGTAAAGCCGAATTCAACCCCCAATTCAAAAGTATTTTGCGTGTTCCCAGCTTCATACGCCATGAGCGCAAGACCTGATAAGAGAACTGGAGTTCATCCTTGTAAACAAGCCACTCCCGCAGTGCCGGGTCAGTCTCAGCAAGAAAAATTACGTGGAGATCAATTCCCGGCTGTTTGGCAAGAGCATTAAAAACAGGGATCCGATAAGGAGCAATGATTTCTGTGATGACAACAAGCCGCTTGGTCATTGCGCACGTTGCTCGTATACAAGTTTCAATGCCCGTGCCTGATGATCGAATGTGAGCCCAGCAAGCACCGTCTCTCGTGCCGCTATTCCTATCCGCCGCCGATTTGCTGCATCCCTTAACAAAGCGGCGAGTGCATCGGAAAGTTGCGATACATCAGTGGGAGCAACTAAGCAACCGTTGTAACCAGATTGGATGATTTCCTCAATGCCTTGATCTTTCCCCGCGATCACGGCTTTACCGGCAGCCATGGCTTCAAGATAGACGCATCCTAAAGCCTCATAACGACTCGGCAATACAAATACTGCGCAGCGCCGCATAAGTGCCGCCACTTGGGCTCGTGACAAACGGCCCCTAAACCGTACTTTCTTTGCTATCCCCAACTCTCTTGCTATGTTCTCCAGTTTTGATCTCTCGGGCCCATCACCAATAATTTCACAGGTAAATCCCGGGAAATCTTGGCTTATCTTCGCGAACCCTCGGATCAATACTTCATGACCTTTAATCGGAATAAGTCCACCGACGCTCAACACAAAGTCGGCGCAATCTTTCTGTTCGGGGGAAAATATTTCAGGATCAACTCCGTTATAAACTACGACAGTACGCGCACTAATTAAGCCTCGCACGACTTGCTCGCGTACTTTCTCACTCACACAAATGATGCAGTCGGCAGACCGGTACACCATGCTTGAGATGCGCCGACATGCATGCCCTGAAAGCCCTGTAACCTGTCTTGTCGAATAAGCGTCTAGCCCATGCACTGACACGACAAATGGAATGCCCAGTTCCCGTTTGAGGAGAACTGCTGCATGTCCGCATGGCATTGCCGCATGTGCATGAATAACATCAATCGGATTCGCCGTATGAATTCGCCTCACTTCGCGAATGATGCTTGCGAATAAAAAGAGCCCGGACGTAGGAAGACCAAACCCGCCAGGTAAAGAAATAAAGCTCACTCCGCGAGCTTTTGGCGCAGTTGGATTGGGGATTAACGCTCCCCGATAAAATGGCTGCACTGCAAATATCGTTTGCCGCACACCCAAAGCTTCCAGATTGTGCATTGGTTCTGCGACGAAACAACCTTGTGCATCATCGCCTAACACGGGATAAAAAGGCGTCAACGTCAGAACATGGGGGGAATCTTTGCTCATGATGCCTGACCGTGATCGTCGCCTCGACACAAGCAGGAGAAAATCTCCTCCCATTTCGCCGTAATCACGCTCCAGTCGAACTTTTCGCTATGCTCCCGCCCTGCGATCCCGAATCGTCGCCGCAAATCAGCATCTTGCAATAATTGTCCCAACCTTTGAAATAACTCTTCATCGGACGAAACAAGGTATCCCGTAATCCCATCAACCACCGTTTCAGGGCGATAGTTTTTCCGGGCGATTACAGGCAATGCGCACGCCGCAGCTTCCAAAATAACTTTGGGGGATCCTTCCCATAGCGAAGGAAACAGAAAGACATCTGCCCGTTGGTATAACTCACGCAACTGTTCTGATGTTTTCTGCCCGACAAATTGAACATTGGGAATGCGATCACGTCGTAGCTGGGCTTCCAACTCTGCACGCATGGCGCCCTCCCCAGCAAGCACAAAATCGGCGAACGGAAAGCGTTGTCCCGCTTCCATCAAGGTGCGGGGTTGCTTGAACGGACGTAGCGAACCCACGAATAATACTTCCAGCCTCGCATTCTTCTCGCGCGTAACGGGTGTAAAAAATTGAGTATCTACTCCTGTCGGAACAACTTCACTGGGAAGGCCGTATTCAAGAGCAAGGTTCTTCTGGACGGCGTGAGAATTACTGAACAAATAATCGCAACTAAGAATTGTCTGCTCCCACAAGCGAATATCTTTTTTCTTAACCGTGAGCTCGCATTGAATGTTTGATTGTGACTCCACCGAACCAATGGTGACACGCCCATCTTTCTTAACTTGCCGCATTCGCATATAAAACCGGCTAGCGGGAGCGCTTTTTAAATAGAACAAAATTTTTTGTGATCCCCAAATATATTCCTGCAAAATTCTGAGTGTCCGCCGGCGCTCCGGCAGATAAATAATTTTCGTATTCGGACGCTCGGCTATCCGCTGATCTGGATCCTTTAGGCAAAAAACACTGACATGGAATTGATTGGGATTTAGCCTTTGGATAATCTCGCGTGCGTTGCCCATTTGCGCATTAGGCAAATCAGCGTCGGCCAGGCTGTCAACCAAAATCCGAACGGGTTTCATGCCCACAACCTACTAAAAATCACTCGCCGCTGCACACAAGGTAGGCGATATGGCGGTAGATTAAGCAGATTGTTGTTGCTCACTGGATTGCGAACATTCTAGCCGAAGTTCGCTTAGACGAGCCATAAACGATGTTTCCGTATCCCGCGATTTCATTGAAGATGCGATATGTTCGCTTGCTCTTTCCAGCAGCCGCTTATGCACTGATTTTTCGGATTCTTCCGGCAGAGGGGAGGCTTCGTGCGGATCTAGCGCCAAATCAAATAACTGAATTTTGGGCACGCTGAAATCAATCACCATTTTGTACCTTGACTCCCGGACAATTAGAATCCGCGGATGCAACCGATTCTTTCGATAGAACGGGTTCGTACAACCCGCGACATTCTCGACAATTGCGACATCTTCCCATGCCTGATTATTCTTTATGTGAGACCAGACGCTTCTACCCCGAAAGGTTGCAGGAGCGGGAACATCCAGTGCATCGAGCAACGTCGGCCCAAGATGCATCAGGCTATAAGGAGAATGAACCGATTTTGGCAGACTTTCACCAGGAACATGAATTAGTAATGGCACTCGGGTGAGCTCTTCTCCTGTCTGCGATGGTGAATGATAGCGTTGTCCGTGATCCAGAAATTCCTCTCCGTGATCCGCAGTTATCGCGAAGATACACCGGTTCCATACTTGCAGTTCGTGAAGCTGGCTTACCAGCTTGCCGAGTTGCATATCCACCCATCGAATTCCTGCATCATAGAGGGAAATCACATTGTCTTGGTGTCTGGCAAGACGGCGTTTGCCGACGTCCGAACGGTTCCAATAAGCATTCCAATATCTTGCATACTCCGTATCGAATGATTGATGCCCCATCGCCTCCCATGCAGCCATAGAAGGATAGTACGGGCTATGCGCATCCATAAAATGCAGCCACAGAAAAAATGGCCGATGAGCATTGGCCATTAGCCACGCTATAGCTTTCTGAGCAACGATGTCCGCGGTCGGATATGGTCTTGCCTCATCCAATGAATCTTGTCTGGAAGCAGTATTCTGACAATAGCGAAAATAAAGTTCGTCATAAAACGTCCCCATCCATTTCGATTTATGACTGAGCTTATTGATCAATTGATTGAAAGCACCAAGAAGGTCTGGGGAATCTATTTCGTTTTTCTGGGCAGTCTCTCTTGATTTTTTTTGACCGAAATCGTCGAAGATATCGAATCCATTGTTATAACCAAACCTGGCCGAAAGATACGGATTAGCGGCCGCAAAAGCTGCGGTCGCGTAACCATATTCTTTTAGAGCCGAGGCAATTGTATGCTCACCCGGCGCGAGACCCGCTACATCCCTGCCCAGCGCAAGCGGATAACGAGACGCCATAATAGCCGGAAACGAATAATATGTCGGGGAACCAGCCACAATCGCATTGGAGAAAGCAACACTTTCGGCGGCGAGAGAATCGAGAAAGGGCGTGGTTGGCTTGTCGTAGCCGAGCCATCCCGCATGATCGGCGCGCAAACAGTCAACTGTCACTAAAATCAGGGACCGTTGGCTCATCGGCTCAACTCCTGCTCCCTCACGACCACGGAAATCGTATCCTGCGCGGAATTATATTTCCCTTGATGAACAAGGTCATAAACATTGGCATCGTGCACGTACAAAAGATTCGGAAATCTCTTCTCTAACGCAGTAAGAAATTTATCGAGCAAAACCAGAGTACGACTACGAAAATCTCTCAAAGAAGAATGAAAGTTAATCGAGTGAACCGAAATGATCACTGGCAACCCGCGAACAATGTTATCGCTGGCTAGCTTCATAGACTCTTCAAGCGGCACATCGTGATAGCAAGGCTCAAAATCCAGCGTTCGGTACAAATTCAACATGCCGTATTCGTCTATTGCCGGCGGCATTCCCAAACTCGCGCCATTCTGTGCTACGCGAACTCCATATTTGCTCCAAGCTCGCTGCGTTTCATGATTGGCGCGATACCCGGGGGCACAGGCCGAAGCAGGAAGGGTTGAAAAAAAATCTCGAAAAAACCCCGCTGCCTGTCCAATCAATTTTTCCTGTTGAGCTGGCGCGAGAAACCCTTCGCGGGGCTGCCCTGGATTCCTGTACTCATATCCTACCCACGGCATGCGCCAATAAATGTAGGGGGTTTCTGCACGCCAACATACGTGCAGAGTCTCGGCGCGCTCTCCGCCTTTCGTCAACGCATGATCCACCGCAACAGGACAGAAATGGGTCAAACCATGCAGGGCAGGGAAGAACACCCCATCGGCCACGCCTTCTTGATATGCCGAAAAAAGCCCCGGTCTTTCCCAGTTTCCCGGCAACCCTTGTTTTAATGGAAGCAGGTGGACATCTTTGTACCCGCTGGCTGCCATCCTGGGAAAATCGAGATTTGCGGATAAAAAATTCATCACAATGCAAGCCGCTCGTCCCGTCGAATCGCGGTGCCGCATCAATACTTCGCGCAACGCGTTTACATCACTCGCTGTTTCTAATGTGTACGAATCATAAGGATGGCTGCCGAGTTCGACACCGGAATCTCGTAACTGATGTGCACCTTGATGGTCGCGCACTCCTACGCGGCCCCAATCGTCGCTTTGAATCCCAACCAATGGGCGGCTGAAAGAGTAACCGCGCACAGGCCGCCGTTGGCTGACTCGACCCCAGACTTTTTTTGCGAGCCTCAACATAAGTGAGTTCCTGAGACACGCTGTCAGATATAGCCCAGGTCTTTCAATCGCTGTTCGATGATTTTTTGCTCAGCTTGATCCATTTGCGCTGCATCGTCGCGCGTAAGTTCTTGCATGACAAAAATTAAGCATTGATCGAGCGAACCGAATCTTTCCCCAAACTTCTGCTCCATAGCTTCGCAGAGAGATTCCGGCAGATGAACTGTGCGCGTTGTATTCGTCAAATCTTGACCTCATTGACTACCGGGGAAGAATCAGCATGCACTATATCGGAAGCAACCAAGCCCGCACCTTCCACGCAATTTTTCTTTATGGCATGGACCCCATTCGGTTGCGCGCAAAAAATCTTTAGCGGATCTCCCTTTTGATCAACTAATGCAATCGCTTGCTGATTAGTATCTTTTAAATTCGCAGCTGCATGTAATGCAAATTCAACTGTGTGCGGCTCATTCACGTGATCCATAACCAAACGGGCGAGAAGATCGAGAGTAAGAGGTTGAGTTGTCGCCTCGCCATACTTTACTTTGTTCTCAGGTTCCAACACCCATTCACGTATATCCGCTTCTCTATCTCTCCATCTTCCTTGCTTCAATATCTTTAATTTATGTAGTCCGTAACGTATCACGCGCTCAACCTTGGGGAATCTTTTAACTACCTGGCCCACCTTAAAACGCAATACGGTTCGAACGTGGGAAACATACGTACGCGAAATCGTAACGTGAACCGTTTCTCTGCTCTCCGTGGTCAGCCGAGCTTTGTAGCTTTCATCCCCTAAGCCAAGATCTATCCGTTGCACCCCACTTTGCTCACTAGCTTCGGCGACGATCATTGCCAACAGGCAAAACCCCGGAAAGTGCCGGCTGAACGCCGTATCAAATGTCGGCTGATACCAGAACCAACTGCCTGAGAACTCGAATCCATAGTTCCATGCAATTGTGCGATCTCCCGCCATAAGGCAGCTGAATTTCAGCCAACCCGCATGCGAAAGCAGCTTTGCCAGTTCCAAAAGAAAGACCCGGCGCTCCGGAAAAGCGATATTGCTGATTTGATCTTTGGCAAGAAAACGAGCGACATGCGCCTGGAAAAACTTGGGCAGCAAATCTAAAATTTCCTGGGATGATACTTTGTGTACGACCCGCAGTTTGCCGAGTTTTGAAAGAGCAGCCGAATCGTGCCGAAAGCTCTTTTTGCGCCATAATGATTGCCGCATCTCTTCCCGATTTTCTTGTGAACCGAGCACAACCTGGCCACACCGGTAAGCGGTCCGCGAAAAGACATGGGATTCAGGCAGGTTCTTCAATGCGCGCAAGGCATGGCAGGTGTCAGATGTAGAGGGGATATTCGCCAATGCAATCGAACGAAAATTCTCTTTGCGGAGTTCTGCAAATACCGACTGTACAAACTCACCCCGATCATCCGGGCTGCTGACAAAATCACAATAATCAGCGGTATTTGCACATAAGAATTGCACACTGCCATCCTGCAATGTTGCGAGCGCGGCGACGCCCGCCAAATTCCCTCTCGAATATCCCAACAACAGTAGCGGAGCACGCGAGCCTTCTTTGGAACGCGCAACTGCAAGCGCCCACTCGTACGTGTAAAAAACTTCTGGAGATTTCATCTTGCTTACGAGGAGATTCCAGTCTTTTTGAAGAACTGGGGCGGCGGGAATTTCCCGATGGACAACGATATTCATGACTGTCAGCGGCAATTCATGCCGCTGCGGCCAAAGTTGGAAGTTTTTGAAAGAATCTCTGCCGTAAAGAACGATGAAGACCTGAAACATGCGCTTCAAATTCACTCAAACTCATGTCTCCCGTCACATGGACCCGCTGCATAGCGAAAATATTTTGAGGAGCGCCGAACCCGCCGCCAAAATTTACAAAGGCACAGCTATATCCGGCGCGCTCCACCATCCCTACTTCGCGCAGTCCCACTGACCCTATGTCGCCAAATGGATAGGCCATGGCCCAAACCCGGCTTCGTAAAGCTTGCTCAATGCGATGCTTGCTTTCGGCGATTTCACGCCAAGCCAAGTCCGACGAGGCTTGCGACAGGATCGGATGCGACAGGCTATGCGCGCCAATACTCATTCCTGCCTCTAACAAAGCTCGCGTTTCTTGAAGATTGAGAGTGAAAAAACGGCTCTGCAAAACTGGGTCTTCCGCGTATGCATCTTTCCAGTTTGGCTTAACGTGAATTTGCCAGCTTACAATATCTATCAGCCTACTTCTTTGTACTGATTCAAATTTTGATAGCTCGTGGATTAATTTCCACCACAGGTCGCGTTTTTCCATGCGGCCTGACGCATACTCGTCAATTCCTAATGACGGCAGGTGCAGTGAAATTCGCTCTGGGGCCGTTAGCAACATCAAGTACAACTCTTCATGCCAGAGCATCGAAGCCTGATTGAGAAGCGCCTGCTCTGTTACAAAAAACAACCCCGAAAGGTTCATGTCCGCTAGAAGCGGCATCATTTCTGTCACCGCGGTTTGCATTCCGTCGTCACAAGTAATTAGGACGGAATTCGGCGGAAGGTCCGTTTCGCCCTCGCACCATGCAAGAAATTGTCCGGGAGTGATAATGCGATAATGCTTTTTCAACAATCCGAGCTGCTGCCGCAAAGATTCCGGGCGCACCATGCTCCAATCGGCGTTGCGGTCCCGCACGACATATCCGCGTGGAAGCACGCCGTGATAAGTAACGATTGCCGGTCCCGCGCCGGAACGATGGCGCAGTTGACCGGTCTTTGCCAGCGCCGGATAAATAAATCTTTTCAAAATGGGGGACGCCAGTCGCATAGCTATTCCACCAAGTCCCAACTTAACGGAGTTCCCTGCTCTATGTCTCGCTTTACCCGTTTACCAATAATGTCCTTCAAATAGCGGGTGTGCAGTCCATGCCCTGGTCGAATCGAGCGAACATTTATCGTTGTTAGCTCTTCTCCGCATTTCACATCTTTGACGATGAACAACGACCTGCGAAAAACACGGCTGCTTTCTTCGTGGGCGCCTGCGCCGAAATGCACGTGCCCTAAGGCCTTTTCGGCGACTCGGACTGCACTCACCATTGCCTTGAATTCATCTGGTTCAAGAGAAAATGCACTATCTGGGCCCTTAACAGCTCTCGATAAAGTTAAGTGCTTCTCGATGATGCAGGCACCCAAAGAAACCGCCGCAACCGGCACAGCAATCTCAGATGAATGATCGGAGAGTCCTACTGGAGCATTAAAACGCCGAATCATCTCCGGAATGGTGCGTAGGTTCATGTCCTCCGGCTGGGAAGGGTAAGCACTGGTACATTTGAGCAATGCAACGTGTGTTGCTCCCGCCCCGCGGGCGGTTCCTAGCGCCTCGTCAATTTCATCGGTTGTCGCCATACCCGTGGACATGATGATCGGCTTTCCTGTGCGGGCAATCTTTTCTATCAATGGAATATCCACTAGCTCAAACGAAGCTACTTTGTATGCAGGTACATTCATCTGTTCAAGAAAATCCACAGAAGTCGGATCAAACGGTGATGAAAAGAGATCAAGCCCAATTTCATTCGCAGCCTGCTTCAGTTTAGGCTGCCATTCCCACGGCGTATAGGCTTCACCGTAAAGGTCGTAGAGCGTCTTCCCGTCCCAAAGGGTTCCGCCGCTCACGCGAAAATATTCACGGTCGCTGCGGATTGTGATCGTGTCCGGCGTGTAGGTCTGAAGTTTGACTGCGTCGGCTCCCGCATCTCTAGCAGCGCGAATGATTTGTACTGCCTGCTCAAAATCCTGATGATGATTGGCAGACAGTTCAGCAATGATGTAAACGGGATGGCCGGACCCAATTTTCCTGGCGTTGATTGCAAATTCAGGCATGGCCTGAGTTGCGCCAACGGAATTTGGTGGGTTTACCTTCATTTACCTTCTCGTGACGACTAATACATCTGCGTTAACTTTCCGAATGATTATGCTTCAGTTAGAGTACCCCTAACATGGACATTGCAACGCACTGGAACCACCTCCATAACGAGCCCCGGTTTCGCCCAATCTATCCGAGCGATCATGCTGTTCGATTTATGATGGCGAACCGTGGCATGTTGGAAGGTTCCACTCAAGTGCGATTTCTTGATATCGGCTTGGGCGCTGGCCGGCATGTAAAGCTTGCTGCGGAACTGGGGTTTGCAGCTTTTGGGGTCGATATTTCCTTTTCAGGCCTGACCCATGCGCGGCAGCGTTTACTTGAAGCACATGATCCATCGCGCCTTGCCCTATCGTCTTTTCGTGCTCTTCCTTTTCCTGATCAATGCTTCGAGCTCGTGATGAGCTTTGGCGTTTTCTACTACGGCACTGCTGAAGATATGCAAAAAGGGATTGCGGAAGCTCACCGCGTGCTGACGCCAAAGGGAAAATTATTCGCAGTACTGCGCACTACGCAAGATTTCCGCCATGGCAAAGGAGAATATATTGCGCCAAACACTTTTCGTCTGACAATATCCAAGACCAATGAGCTGGGCACAGTTCAACATTTTCTGGCAATTCACGATGTTCCCGACTATTTTCGTGCTTTTCGGAATGTCGTGTTTGAAAAGACGGAGACTACGACGGGACAACGCACTCAACTCCACTCTGACTGGTTGATCACGGCTGAAAAATAATTAACCATCCGTTGCAGAAACCCTGGAATCCAGCGCCTCCGGCGAGAGGGGCACGCCGTGTCCTCCCCGCATGACGCCCGGCGAATCCGGGCCGACATTAAAGAACAGGTCAAGAATGCAGGCATAGGGCAGAAATGGCGGAAACATCTGACGGTATTCCGGATGCATATAGTTTTGGAAGGTCAATTGAATTCCACGCTCGCGCAATACTTCCCGTTCCAGCAATAGATACGCGGCTGACCCAATCGGAGAAACGTATTCTTCGGCGCCAAGGTGATTGCAGATATTCGCCAACAATTCGGTGCGTTTGCCTTCTTGCTGAAGCTGCGATGATCGGATCAACCGGGAACGAATGCCGAGTAACTTTGCGCACCACTCAATCAATCGTATGTTCAGATCAGCCAATTGAGATCCTGCAGAATCCAGGATAGAAATCAGTTCCCCAAAAAACGAGGTGAAAAACGGCGCACGACGATAATTCAGTTCGATGGCGCGTAAGTGATCGCGCCAAAAATCGGGTACACGGATTTCAACATCCTGAATTTTTTGTTCTAAGCGTCCGCGAAAAATTACTGGAACAGTAAGCCATTGCAAGCCTGTCGGAGTTTTAATTCGATTGCGCTGCTGCCAGGATTGTTTCTCAAACTGCACATCATCAAGAAAAACAAACGTGTCCACCTGATCCATCAAATCGAAATAACCAATCCAAGGCAGATACGTTGGTTGGGAAATCGCGACTTTCATGAACGAATACTTCCGCTTGTATGTTGAGTTTTGTTTTGTGTATGGTCTTTCACTGCCAAAAGTTGCTCGACGACGCGCATAGCGCCTAACCCATCGACGAGTGCACGCCCGTTCTTGGCCATTACCTCACGCAATTTGTGCTCTCGTAGAATCATGAATTCACGAAGGAATCGTTCCTCCAATTGAGTATGGGATGAAGGACCGATATCCATGGCGGCATGACATTTCGCTAGGCGCGCCAGTAATCTTTCGTCTTCCGGGCCGCGAGTACAACAAATGACCGGGCACCCCATGAACATAAGTTCCCATATAGAGTTGCCAGCAGCGGTTACCGCAACATCTGCCCATGCCATCCATTGCGGCACACTACTAGCATCTTTGATGAGCTTAAATTTGGAGGCGGAATGCTTTTGTAGATAATCCAACTTTTCAAAGTGCGGGTTGCTGCCACCAACGAGCACCGCCACTTCTAAATCTTGCAGCCCACATTTCTGCAAAGCATTCATTATGCGTAGGGATAAATTTTCTGGATCGCTGCCGCCCATGGTTACCAGCACTTTCAATAGCCCATCCGCCGGCTCTCTGGCGGCAAATTTCCAGGATGTGAATTCACGTCGTAGAAGAGCGTACCGCGGGCCGAGCAGTAGTGTGGCATGTGGACCATAATTACCTCGCACTTCTCGCTCGTCCGACACATCCGGATTTAAGAGAAAGTCAGCTGACTCACATACGCTTGTGTTGTGATCGGCGATGATGAGGAATCGCAGCCCAGCAACTTTAAGCGCCTGGCAATACTCTTTGCCAAAATGATAACCATCCACGATCAACCAATCTGCATTTTGTGAAAGCGCACATTCCACAAGACTTTCAGCATCGTGCGCACTTCCCGGAGTGCTCGGTATGGAGAAAATTTTGATTCCCTCTTGATCGAGTCTGCTTTCCACTGATGGCGTGGATTCAGCCATGGCATACGTCACCTCACCGCCGGCATCTTTCCAAGCCTGCGCAATAGCCAAGCAGCGCATTACGTGGCCCGTGCCGCGTGGAACGCTCGCATCGGCGCGTATAAGCAATGTCTTCGTGACCGGCCTCATGACTTAACTGACTTCTGAACAACTTGCGCATTCCACGTCATAAGATCTGGCCTGTGTTTCATCAAAGCGACGATCTCGCGCCAGGTAAAAGTGCAATTGCCCTTAAATTCGCGGGCAATTTCGCGTAGCAGAGTTAGGTCGTCAGGAGTATCAAGCGTCCAGCGATACTTCTGGCAGTCTAACTCGCTTTTAAGAGTGGCCAGCCGGAACAATTCCGGATGCTGATAAAAGTATGGAGTTACATGCTCGCGCTCATGAGGTTGAGACGATTCCAACCAACCGCGCTCCAACACAGGAAAAGTAAAAGCTTCGACATCCGTCCCACGGGGAATCGTCGCTGGTACATCTGTCGCGGAATAATCGGCTTCTTCACGTCGTAGAAGAGCAATGGTTTCGTCAATCAATTCAGGATCAACGAATGGACAATCGGCAGTTATACGAACAATAATATCCGCTGCACTGGATCGCGCTGCGTGGTAGTAACGGTCCAACACATCATCTTTTGACCCGTGAAAACATTGAACACCGAGACGCTTGCATTCATTCTCAAGGACATCATCTTCGACTTGCGTGGTTGTAGCAATGATGATGTCGTGAACCAACTTGGACCGGCGTGATCGCTGAACTACGCGTTGTAAAACTGTTTCTCCGGCCAAGTCCAGCAAGACTTTCCCCGGCAGCCTTGTGCTGCCCATCCTCGCCTGGATGATGGCAACAGTCTTCATCCGAGAATCGGCTTCCCTCTTCGCTTCTTCAAAAGAAACATGCAATCAACGTTTGTATCCTGCAGATAGTGCAGCTTCTCACTACCAATTAATTCGAGCTCCGGATACTGTTCCAGATATTTCTGTGCATAGTCCATTTTCCATAGCAACCGCTCGTGACCGCGATAAGTGACTTCTTCGGCTTCGGGCGAAAAATACTCCAATCCCCAAATGTATGAACTGGAACAACGCACAATTTCTGCAAGTGCAAGCGCGAGATCGTCCGGAGCAATGTGAATCAGCACTCCGGATGTAAAGACTAGATCAAAGTATTCGTCGGGGTAGGGGATTTTGAACGCCGAAGCCTCCGTGAGCTTCGCATTCTTCAGACGGGTTCGTGCTTGCTCAAGCGCATAAGGCTGTATTTCAATCCCATGAAGATTTCCAAAGCCCATGTGTTCCAGTAAAAGCAACTGATTCCCGATGTTGCAGCCAACCTCAAGGATTCTAGCTTGGGCTGAGATTTTGGCGAGAAAGCGTTCATTCAGCTTGCGTCGTGAGACGTCATAGTTTTTCAGATAAAGAGCATCGAGTTCATCCGGGGAAAGTACATTTCGGTCCGTATAGGCCCTTCCAAATTCGCTCGTCCATTGCTTAATTTGCGCAGTTTTCATCCGTCACAAACCTGGAATTTTCCGATTATGGCTCATGAACAAACGCCGCAGCCACTTTCGTGACCGCCAAGACGACATCCGCTACATCCTGGTCGCTCATGCCATGAAACATGGGCAGGCTAATAAGCCGATCATAAGCCCTTTCGGCAACCGGATATTCACCTCCGCGGTAGCCAAATCGCTGCTGATAATAGGGATGCAAATGAACTGGAATGTAATGCACATTCACGCCTATATTTTCCGCTCGCAGCGCTTTAAAAAATTCACCACGACTCGCTGTTAACTTTTCCAGATCAAGCCGAATGGGATAAAGGTGCCACGCGTGTCTTACTTCGTCGCGCACGTTTGGGACCATGACCCCAGGCACTGCCTGGAACGCGGTTGAATATCTCTTCGCAATTTCCCGGCGTCGCGCGAGATTGGCGTCGAGTCTTTGCAATTGCGGTATACCCAGAGAACAGGCGATATCCGTCAGCCGGTAGTTATATCCCAGCACTACCATTTCATAGAACCACTGGCCTTTCGCTTGTCGGTCCCGCGCGTCACTGCTGATTCCGTGGTTACGGAAGCACCGCAAGTTTTCTGCAAATTTCTCGCTATCGGTCGTGACCATGCCGCCTTCCCCAGTGGTCAAATGCTTCACGGGATGAAAGCTGAACACTGTCATGTGGGCAATACTACCGACAAAGCGGTTCTTGTATTCCGCTCCCAGCGCGTGGGCAGAATCTTCAATTACCGTTAGATCATTTTCTTCTGCAATCTTTAGAAACGACTCCAACTCTGCCGGGTGACCAGCATAGTCCACCGGCAGGATTGCCTTGGTGTTTCGGGTAATGCGAATGCGAACCTGATCGGGGTCAAGGTTCAAAGTGTCCGCATGAACATCGGCAAAGACAGGCGTTGCTCCCTGATACAAAATGCAATTTGCCGTGGCCGCAAAGGTCAGCGGAGTCGTGATGGCTTCATCTCCCTGCTTTAAACCGGCAGCAAACACAGCCGCGTGCAGCGCAGCGGTTCCAGAACTGAAGCTGATGGCAAATTTTGCGCCAACCTTGGCTGCAAATGCTTCCTCGAACTCCGCAACTTTGGGGCCGGTAGTAAGCCAATCAGAACGCAGCGTCGCGGCGACCGCGGCGATGTCCTCCTCGGTCACTGTCTGCCGTCCGTAGGGCAGAAGAGTTGAGCGAACAGGCTTTCCCCCAAAGATGGCTAATAGTTCTTTCGCCCCAGGGATCACTGCCATATATCTCTCAAACTCGCGCCTGTTGTTCACGTCTGTGTTGACGTGTAGAGTGCGGTTTTCCAGAAGAGGAAGGCGAGGAATTCGACGAGTGAGTGCTTTTTACTCCAACCAGGGTACAAAGTTCTTCAGCGGTAAGCCATCGGGAATTTGTGTCACTAGCATAGCGAAATCCGTCGGGAAGTGGCTTGGCATCCGGCCAATTCTTGTTGCTCCACCAGGAGTGTGCCGGCTGAATCACAAACATATCTTCGACCTCGACAGTGTTCCGGGCTTCGTCTTCCGAAACCAATACTTCGTGCAACTTTTCGCCGGCGCGGATGCCGATAAACTCAACTTCACACTCGGGAGCAACGGCTTGGGCCATGTCTACCAGCTTCATGCTGGGGATTTTGGGAACAAAGATTTCGCCTCCATGCATTTGCTCAATGCATTGAACCACAAATTTCACTCCCTGCTCCAGAGTTAACCAGAACCGCGTCATGCGCGCATCCGTGACAGTAATCTTCCCTCGCTGCCGTTGCTCCAGGAAAACTGGGATTACGCTGCCCCGGCTGCCGACAACATTTCCATAGCGCGCGCAACTGAAGCGGGTCTGTTGTGCCCCGGCATAAGCATTGGCTTGCACAAACATTTTTTCCGCGCATAACTTTGTAGCGCCATATAAATTGATCGGATTTACGGCTTTATCTGTACTCAGCGCCAAAATTCGCGAGACGCCGCAATCGATCGCGGCATCAATCACATTGCGCGCACCCATGATGTTGGTTTGGATTGCTTCAAATGGGTTGTATTCGCATGCAGGAACCTGCTTGAGGGCCGCCGCGTGAACGACAACAGTAACGTCTGAAAATGCGCGTTCCAGTCGCTGCGCGTCGCGGACATCCCCCAGAAAATATCGCATGCTGGGGTGGTTCATTCCCCCCGCTTGCATGTCGTGCTGTTTCAATTCATCGCGGCTGAAAACGATGAGTTTGCGCGGGTGATAGTCGCGCAGCATGACTTCGACAAATTTTCTTCCAAACGATCCGGTACCGCCTGTCACTAGTACCGATTGCTCGGACCAATTCATTCCCACCCCCACTTTCGTGCCTGTAACTGCTCAGTATAGCGGCTCTGTGGAACGCCATCCCACACTTCAGTCACTTGAACCAGCAAGATTAAGACTGCTCCGCTTGCGTTGCAGTGTTAGAATGTGGCAGTTCTCCAGACTTTAAGATTGTTTAGAAGTCCTGCTCGAGGCTGGAGTAAAAAAATAGCGTTTCGGGGAGCTTTACCCTGGCTCGGTTTCTTGGGAGCTTATGGACTTAAAACCTTTGATCAGAACTGAAGGACAGCTTCTGCCCAACGTTCAATCGTCACATACCTTCCCTCCCCGACAACCCTCATGGCCAACCTACGCCAACCAAGAGTCGATCGTCCGCGAATACGCGCGTGTACTCATCAAGCGAAAATGGATCATCATCATCAGTTTGGCGGTGATTTTCGGTATTGTGGCCGTAGCAACGCTGCGCACCACCAAAGTCTATGAGGCTGTGGGCAGCATCGCCATCAACAAATCCGACCCGGTGATTAACTTCAAGGACTCTGCTCCCTCCGAAGATTATTACGATCCTACCGATCTGGATACTGAAGTACGCATCCTGCGCAGCGATCTTCTTGCTTTGCAGGTGATTCGCCAGCTTAATCTTGATAAACCTGCCGGTGGGGTCGCTAAAAAGTCCGGCCTTTCACTCACCACCGAATCTCTTGATCCGGACTCCCCGCAGACTTCTGCCGCGCTCGGCGCTTTCAAATCGAGCCTGCGAGTTTCACTCATTCCCAACACACGCATAATCGAAATCGCCTATCGCAGTCCAGATAAGAATCAGGCTGCGCGTATCGTCAATACCCTCGCGAGCACCTATGTGGAGCAGAATTTTAAGACCCGGTTCGAGTCCACAATGCAAGCTTCCGACTGGCTCTCCAAACAGCTTGTGGACTTGCAGATGAAAGTGGAAAGCTCTCAGGAAAAATTGGTCAAGTATGAAAAAGAGCACGAAATCCTAGGAGTGGATGAGAAGCAGAATCTTACCACTACAAAGCTCGATGAACTAAACCGGGACCTGACCGCGGCGGAATCCATGCGCATGGAAAAAGAATCGGTCTATCGGATGGCCGAGGCTGGCGGCGCCGACTCATTAAATTCTTCTACGGCCAGCTTGCCTTCAGGGGCAACCGGAGATCAGACCTCATTGCTCGATAAGTTGCGCGACCAGCAAGCGCAACTAAAAATACAAGCAGCCCAGTTAAGCACTCAATTTGGGCCAGCGTATCCGAAATTGGCACAAATCAGTAGTCAACTCAAAGAGCTGGACGTACAAATTCAGGCCGAATCCAAGAAGACCATTGCTCGCATGCGTAGTGATTATCAGGCCGCGCAGCAGCGTGAGAACCTTCTCCGGGGTGCATTAGACAAGCAAAAGCAGGAAGCCAATAAGCTCAATGAGAGCGCTATCGAATACAACTTGCTCAAACGGGACGTGGATACCAATCGGACTCTTTACGAGAGTCTGCTCGAGAAACTAAAGGAAGCAGGCATTACCGCCAGCCTGCGATCGAACAATTTCCGCATCGTAGATCCGGCGCGCATTCCGGGTGCTCCGGTCGAGCCCAACATCCCGCGAAATTTTTCTCTTGCTCTGGCACTCGGACTTAGTACCGGTATCGGGCTGGCGTTTTTGTTCGAAGGACTCGACAATTCGGTCAGGACTCCAGAGCAAGCCCAGGCGATCTCCGGGCTCGCTTCACTAGGAATGATCCCGTTAGGATCCCGGATCGTCACCGAGTTTGAAAAGAAACCGCGGCTCGCTCTGGGTTCTTCAAAAGAAGCGGTAGAACTGGTCACACAGGTGCGTCCGCAGTCTCGCATGGCGGAGTCCTACCGTGCACTACGCACTTCCCTATTGCTGACTTCCGCTGGCACACCGCCGAAAACAATTTTGATTACAAGTGCCTTGCCCCAGGAAGGTAAGACTACGACGAGCATTAACTGTGCGGTCGTACTCGCACAGAAGGGGTCTCGCGTCTTATTGATTGACGCCGACCTTCGCCGTCCCGGCGTGCATAAGACTCTCGGCATGGGGCCTTGCACAGGCTTGAGCAACGTGCTCACCGGCAGCGCCACTCTGCAGCAGGCGATAGTACGATCCAATATTCTGCCGAGCCTGTTTATTCTTCCCGCTGGAACTCCGCCGCCGAACCCTGCGGAACTTCTTGCTTCCTCAAATATGAAGGATGTCCTGTCTGAATTGCGGGAAGAATATGACCACATCGTCATTGATACTCCGCCTACACTCTCCGTGACAGATGCCGTCATTATGGCGACGCGCGCGGACACAGTTGTGCTCGTAATCCGTTCCGGTCAAACGACGCGCCAGGCTTTGCAGCGCGCTCGCGATTTGCTGGCTCAGGTCAACGCACGAGTTGCCGGCGTATTGTTGAATGCCGTCGACTTGAGTTCGGCAGACTATCGCTACCACTACGAATACCAAGGCAAATACGGCGACCGGTATTACCAGGAAGATCCCATCACGCCAGCGGAACCAATTTCTAAAACTGTGGCTCCCGGTCTCTAACGCTCTAAAGTAAGTGTACGATTCATAGCTTACAGACATGCAGATTCCCCTCCCCACGCCCATCAGGAAATATTCATTCCTGTTGATCGTTCTGCTTACCGCGGGACTCTATGTGTATTGGTGTGGCGCAGCCTGGTTCGCCGATCATGCCGCGACTCAAACAACGGTTCAAGGTTTAACGACCGCCGTACATCTTGAACCAGGAAATGCCGATTATTACTACCTGCTTGGCCGGTATTACTTGCTCGCCGAACAATCGCCTCAGCAGGCATTGCCATTGTTTCTGAAAGCGGCATCTCTCAACCCGCATCGTGCAGAGTACTGGTTCAGCCTCGCTAACACGTATCAACTTTGGGGCGATTTGGCTTCACAAAAATCCGCGTTGGAGCATGCTGTTCAGGTTGATCCTACGACCCCCAATGTCGCTTGGGAAGCAGCCAATTTCTATTTAGCGCAGGGCGATGTCGAACAAGCTCTTCGTGAATTTCGCGTCGTATTTAAAAGTGGTTCGTATCGCATTACAGATTCAATCAGGCTCTGCTGGCAAATGCATCCGAACGTGGACGACTTGCTGAAGAATGTAATACCGCCCAACCCTGGAATTTATTTCACTTTGCTCGACTACCTCATTTCTATTCATGAAAATGGGGCAGCAGCACAAGTCTGGAGTCATCTCATACTTCTTAACCAGCCTCTGGAACAGCGTCATGTATTTGAATATGTGCGCTATCTATTGACTACGCAGGACATAACCCAAGCCAGCCTGGTCTGGCAGCAGGCCGCAAATCTGGCGGATCTGTCAGCCTATCAACCTTCGCCGGACAATCTGATTATCAACGGCGATTTCAGCCTCGACATACTCAACGCGGGATTCGGCTGGCATTATGAGGAAGTTCCCGGAGTTGAATTAGCTTTCGACCCTACACAGTCTCATACCGGCCACCGCTCTTTGTCTATCGCTTACGATAGCTCTGGACTTGAAGATTCAGGCATAAGTCAACAGATACCAGTCCAACCGAACATGACCTATGAATTCTCCTTGCATTTCAAAGCCCCCGACATGCAGGGAGCAGGTGGCCCACAATTTCTGATTGAAGACGCGCTGACAGGAGCGCAATATCTGGCGTCAGACGATTTAAAAGATGCTGATTTCTGGAAGCAAGCCGGCGGAACATTCACGACCGGCCCAAGTGCGCGCTTAATTACATTGCGCATCCGCCGCGTTCCCGCAGGCAGTCCCATACGCGGCAAACTTTGGATTGACGGATTGCGTTTAAAACCCAAGCCTGAAGCGAACTCTGAAAAGGAATCGGCAAAGAAGTTGGTACAATCGCCGGAGAAGCATGAGTGAAGATATCCATTAACACCCCGGATGAAGCACTTACCGCTTCTTCGCGCTCGCAGCCCGGCACGATGGACACCATCATCCTCTGCGGAATTTTTGCAGTTTTGTTAAGTGCCCCACTCGCATTTGGCGCTGTGCAGCTATGGGCGAGGTTTGCGATGGAGAGCTCAGCAGCTTGCCTGCTCGCAATTTGGACATTTCAGCAAATTATATCTGGAGAACTTCGAGTACACGATAATCCTGTATTCACGCCGATGCTGGCTTTTGGGGCCGTGGTTGCGCTGCAACTTACGTTTGGGTGGACATCTTACGCATATCAAACTCAATTACACCTTGCTCTTTACGCGGCATACGGCGCTTTCAGTTTTCTTCTTGTGCAATGCTTGCGCCATACCCGCCAAATTAAATTTTTCGCGGCCATCTTTACCGGTTATGGCGGGGCGATAGCCATGTTTGCCTTGCTACAGAATCTCAGCTCTGGTGGAAGGCTGTATTGGCTGCGAACGCCGCCCGCTGGCGGCCTCATCTATGGCCCTTATGTGAACCACAACCACTACGCCGGACTCATGGAAATGCTTTTACCAATCGCAATTGTGACCGCGCTTTCCCACTACACCCGCGGAGTCCAGAAAATTGCTGCATCATTGGCCGCGGTTCTCATGGCGGTTACTATTTTTCTCTCCGGATCTCGCGGCGGCATGGTTGCTTTTGCGGCTGAGGTGATGCTGCTGAGCATTATTCTGGTGCGGCATAAACGTAACCGTCGCAATTTGCTGGTCGGCATTCTTGCATTGCTTGTCGTCGCGCTTCTCGTATGGATGATTGACGCAGGAGCAGTTTCTCGCCTAGCCAGCATTACGAGCGAAACGCAAAGTGAGCTATCGGGAGGCACGCGTCTTTCCATTGACCGCGACAGCCTGCGGATGTTCTCCCATCGCCCAATTCGGGGGTGGGGGTTGGGAAATTTTCCAGAAGCCTATCCTCAATTTCGTAGTTTCTATACGGATTTCCGCATCAATCAAGCGCATAACGACTATTTGCAGCTGCTCGTAGAGACGGGGATCCCAGGTTTTGCGATTATGCTTTGGTTTTTAATCAGGATTTACAAGAACGCTTGGTTAAAACTGGAAGAGTGGCCTTCCAACATCAACAGCGACCTCGCATTGGCGACGATTTTAGGTATCAGCGGTATCTTGATCCACAGTTTTGTGGATTTCAATTTGCAGATTCCAGCAAATGCAGCGCTTTTCTATTGTCTTTGCGCACTCGCCGCTATGGAGCCGCGATTCAGCATTTCCCGCCGCGGTACTAACTGAGATTTTTTGGGAGTTACGGTTCGGTCGGACTAATTGAGTTTCCGCCTCGAGGCCAGAGTGTCACAACCACGGCGACAGCAGCCGCCGGGATACCGATCTGCGCAACCGGACTGCTTAACACGCTACCGGATGCAGCCGACGGTGCGCCTTTTTTGCCTTGAAATGGGCACCCTTGGCGCTCGTACTGGTTATATTGCTGCCCTTCGCTAACAATAATCGGCTTTGCATCAGTGCTGGGCACTGCTCCCATGGTTTCTGCTTTGGCCAGAATAAATTCCGAACCGTAGCTGATGCCCACCGAGCCTTTTAACGCCGCCACCTGGATCGTGCCATTCACATCTGCTGCAGAAAATTGTGTCCAAGCACTCGTAACCGGCCTCGCCGTAGAACACTTTGCATGTACGCGCATTTGGCTTGAAGAGGCCACGGTCACGCTTCCATGTTCAATGTAAAGATCGTTCGTCGCGAACTTTACCAATGTTTCTGGCTGAATGATTACCGTAGTCCCAGCGATATTGAGATTTGCCACCGCGCCGGGCTTGGTCTCTATGACATTGCCGGTCAAAACTGCGGTTGAGTCCGTCACCGGATTTCCATCCACCGTGACAGAACCTTTGGCATAGAGCATTCCCCCCGCATCTGCCGCTGCTAGCGACAACGGGAACCACATAACTGCCAGCCAGGAAATGCCTCTTAAAATTCGCAAAGTCATAGCGTGTTCAGATACACGAACGCCTAGGTCAGCGTAGCGTTAAGTTCCTTTATGGTCAATAACCTGCACGATAACTTAGGTAATCGAAAACTGGAACTTATCGCCAGCGATCTACCATCTGCCACCAAATCAATCGCATCCACTCGTATAAATCGGTTTTTGCCCATTCTCTTTGCTGCCACCAATTTATCCCGAAACTCCGCGGCTCAGAACAGGAAAATACACTGTACTGCCGCGTTTTATCGACGGTAGCGAAAATGCTCAGTGCACGGCGCGTATGGTAATCCGAGGTTTCGAGCAAGACTTTCCGCGCATTTAATGGTTGTAAGCAACGCACGACATCTGCGGCTTCTGCCTTGGTGGAAAAACCATGAATGGGGCAGATTTTTATGGACTTGGATTCAGGAAGCCCTTGAACATACTTTTCCGCCAACTCAGCTTGACTCCATTGATAGACCCTGGCATCCGCAGGTACATTCAGGAGCATGCGGGAGGCATAATTTTCGTGCAATAACTGCAATCCGCAGGCAGGACGAACATCTGTCTCACCAGCCAGCACCACGATGACGTCCGATTTTCGCGGCTGATTGACAACTAGATATCGTCCCGAGAGGGCCAGAGCACAAATACCCGCAGCAGCAATCAGCAAAGCAAGCACCCATCGTAAAACGCGGCTCTTCGTCAGGTTCTTGTTCATCGCAATAAAATAGGCGCTTTCTCTACTGTTTTTAAAGGCCTCTGAGCCATCGTGCTAAAATTTTGTATTGAGATTTCTGGTTTATTATGACAATTAATTCGACGACTTATTCAGAAGAACTAAAACAAAAAATCGCCCAAAAACAGGCCCGTGTCGGCATTATCGGTTTGGGCTATGTTGGCCTTCCTCTTGCTTTGCTCTATAGCGAACAGCGCATCCGCGTGACAGGCTTCGACATCGATCAGAGGAAAATTGACACGATCGCGAAGGGTGGGACGTATATTTACCGGATTCCTGCAAACGAAATCCAAGCCGCCAAAGCTTCGGGATTCGATGCCACTTCCGATTACGCCCGCCTTACGGACATGGACGCCATTATCATCTGCGTTCCAACCCCTCTAAATGAATATCATGAACCCGATCTCAGCTATATAACTGACACCGCCAAGGCGATTGCGCCTCATCTGCGCGCCGGGCATCTCGTAATTTTGGAAAGCACCACTTACCCTGGCACGACAGAAGAAGTATTGATCCCTCTACTCGAGCAGGGTAATAAACTGGGTCTCAAAGCTTCACGCGGCAATGAGCCCAACGACGGCATATTTTATGTAGCTTTCTCCCCTGAGCGCGAAGACCCGGGCAACACAACTGTTGCTCGACGAGATATTCCCAAAGTAGTTGGCGGCCTTGATAGCGAAGCATCCGAGGCGGCTGCTGCTTTATACGGGTCAATATTCAATCGAACAGTAAGAGTTTCTTCCCCCGCCGCGGCCGAAATGACCAAGCTTCTTGAAAATATCTACCGCTGCGTAAATATTGCTTTGGTCAATGAGTTGAAGTTGCTGTCTTTGCGCATGGGTCTCGACATCTGGGAAATCATTGAAGCTGCGTCCACTAAACCTTTTGGATTTCACCCCTTCTACCCCGGGCCCGGACTCGGCGGACACTGCATACCGGTTGACCCTTTTTATCTTTCTTGGAAAGCCAAAGAATGGGACTTTCGCACTCGCTTTATCGAATTAGCCGGCGAAATCAATGTTGGTATGCCGTACCATGTCATCGCGGCAGTAGCGACTGCACTGAACCGGCAGAAAAAAGCTCTCAATGGTTCGAAGATTTTGGTATTAGGCTTGGCATACAAGAAAGATATTGACGATCTTCGCGAATCGCCTTCCCTAACCATCATCGAACTGTTGCAAAAAGAAGGAGCTCAGGTCAATTATAACGATCCTTACTTTCCGAGTGTTGGAAAGGGTCGCAAATATCATTTGAATATGCAGAATACCCCGCTCGACGATCTCGGACAGTACGATTGTGTTCTGATCGTAACCGACCACTCAGACTACGATTACGCACGTATCGTAAGGGAATCACAACTGGTTGTGGACACGCGTAACGCCACAAAAGGCATTCACGATCCAAAGATCGTGGCCTGCTAGTTTGGCGCTGACGGTGGGTGCGCTTATTGAATGGTGCTGGCGACTGAAGAAAACACGTTGTTCGCGTTGCTGCCGATGAGCTTGATTGTGCCCACGACAATCACAAGAATAACGGCCAGCATCACGGCGTATTCAGCAACGTCCTGACCACGCTCGTCAGACCACAAGAGACGTAAATAATTTTTCACATATCCCCCTTGCAGCAATGTACACAAAATGGGCTGGCACGTTTTTCCGTGCTAACACGTACAGTTCATTAAATGTTAATTTTCCGTTTCATAGCTTCGCAATAGCACCCAAGTGACCTCATATGGCACTTTCGTGCCATAGATAAGAAGCGGCGATCTATTTACGAATCAAAAAGTTATGCGATGGTTTTCAACGGCAACGATTGATTTACCGCAAAAAGCGCCAGCTCCAAACGAGTAGAAACTCCCAACTTATCGAAAATGTTGCTCAAGTGATGTTTCACCGTATCTTCACTGATTTTGAAGTATTCGGCTATCTCTTTGTTGGAATAGCCCGCAACCACGGCGGAAACGATCTCAAGCTCTCGCGGCGTTAGACCAAATTTCTTCTGCCGGGCTTCCTCCCCGGAAGACTGCACCAACGTGCGGAGATACTGCACTAAATTCGAAACGCTCTCGCGGCCCACCCAATATTCGCCCGACATTACGGTGTGAATACTTTTAAGTAGCAGCTGGGTAGCTGAATCTTTCAATACCACTCCGCGAGCGCCCAATTGCAGGGCTTCGACAATCTGATTTTTCTCCGCGGCAGCCGTCAACAAGATAACTCGCACCGGATTGGAGTTTGAGGCCGAGCTCATCTCTCGCAACGCCTCCAATCCCGTATGCTTCGGCATGGCAAGATCCAGCAGCAAAATATCCGGCTTGAGTTGACGGGCAAGTTTCACCGCTTCGCCGCCGTCACAGGCTTCGCCGATGACCTTTAGGTCTGTCTCAGTCTCTAGTAGCCGCCGCAATCCATCCCGAAAAATCGGGTGATCGTCGGCAATCACAATGCGAATCGGTTGGGATCGTCTGTTATCCATAAATAGTTTCTTGTTTCCAGGGAACGCTGATTTCCAATCGTGTGCCCTGGCCAGGTTTTGATTCTATCGCGAGTTGCCCCGCCAGCAAGCGCACACGTTCTTTAATCACAGCCGGACCTTTTCCATTGGCCTCTAGTTCGGTTTGTGAAAGGTACCCCTCGAAGGGAAAACCGCGTCCATCGTCTTCGATCACAACCTGCCAGGCGCGATTACGCGAACCAAGCCGAACATGCACCTGGGTAGCGTGGCTGTGTTTTCGCACGTTCACCAAAGCTTCCTGCACAATACGGGCAATCTCGCGACACACAGGCTGTGGCATTTCGACGGTTTGAACTTCTGGGGTAAAACGTGCGGAGATGCCGGTCTCCCGCTGGAAACGTTCCACGGTATCACTCAAAAAATTCAGCAACCTCTTTGAGTCCAAATCCATGGACTTCATCTGCTGCATCAGTTCGCGAAGCTTTAACACCTCTTCCCGCAACAAACCCTGAATCCTGCTTAATTCTCCAGTGACCAGTTCGGGGCGCGTCTGCGATTGCCGCCGGATTACATCCACCTGCATTTCCACAGCAATCAATGATTGCACAGCTCCATCGTGCAATTCACGCGCAAAACGGGCACGTTCTGCTGCTCCTGCGCGCAAACGCAACCGCCGCAGCAGATACACGTTATAGACTGCCGGTCCCACTTGCCGCACCAGTTCTTGTAGAAAATGAAGTTCTTCCTCAGGAGTTCCGGCTGAACTCGGATCGAGCAGAAAAAATCGTCCCCACCATTCACGCCCAAACAGAAACGATACGACAATCGCGTCATGAAACGAATGTTTGTGCGCAAACGCATCCAAAGGTTCGGGAGTTAGGTGATGGATTCGGTTCCCGTCTTTGTCCAAACCAATGACTGATGCCCGCTCCGGCTCCTCCACTAGATTTTTACGCACGAAACATACATCCGCCGGAGATTCAAAAAGGTACGTTCCCCGGTCATGGAAAGAGTTCTCAAGCCACTTGAAACTGGAGTCTCCGTCCCCCCTGAGCACTACCTCTCCAGTGAATACATGGTGACTATTGGCTTCCTGCGATGCGATGATGGCGTATTTCGAACCGTACATCTCCATCAAATCCGTAAGAATTCCATGCAATGTGCCGGTTAGTCCGGCTTCCACCCGTGCGCGCCCAAGAATCCGCGCAATAACAGCTTTTTCACCGCGCAGTTGTTTCTGCTGGTCAGCCAGATACCCCAAAAGGAATCCCATCACCAGCAGATAAATCGAGCGCATGAACAAACGCCGCGGCTCAAATTCGACATCATTGGTTTGAATCAACGGTAGTTGGTGGCGCAGCAACATCGCATCGAGTCCACGAATCCAGCCCAAATGCACGGCTAGACTATCCACCCAAAGCAGGACTACACCCGCCGCGGCCGTGCCAACTGTTTCCAATAATCCCCAGCGATAAGCTGCTGCCGCCAGCACAAACACAAAAAAAAGGAAGAAGGGATTGCTTGGAGATGAACCAAACAGTGAAATTAGGGCTGGCCAGACCACATCGGCAGCATGAACCAACAGGCGGAAAGCCATCGTGGATTGTTGCCGGACACGCAGAAGCAGCATAATCACCACGCCATGCGTAATATAGAGGCCCAGCAGGCAGTAAGTCCAAAAGGGATAGCGCAGATTGCCTGCATCCATCCAGATCGCAACCAATGCAGACACGGCCAAAAATACTCGTGCTGTGGCAAGCCAGCGCTCCGTCCGCCGCACTTCAACCGGACTGGCAGGAGCGCGTAAGCGCCAGCGCAGCCTATCCTCAATTGGTCGCAATCCCATCCTGCCCATGTTACCTCTTGATTCTTAATTTCAGATAGATAATCTGTATTGCGTCCTTCAGAACTCACCTTCCCGTCAAATTCCTGCCTGTGGAATTGGTTACCTAAGTACCATTTCGGCATATACCTTCCGTGTTTAAGATAGGGGCAGATATGCCTCTTCCCAGGCTCTCAAAAATCTGCTTTTTTGCTGTCTGCGCCCTGGTGGTTTTGCAGGCGGCTGCCCCGTTGTTTCTGCACCAAGGCTACACCCTGGTAGTGGTTACGGATATTGGGCAGTCAATCCTGCTGATCGCTGCGACCGTTGCGCTCGGATTGAACATTTTTAAAAATCGCGGGCGCACACGAGCGTTTTGGGCCCTAATGACGCTAGGCTTGGGAATGTGGATGGTATATCAGTGCATCTGGTCCTATTGGGAAGTCATTCTGCACAAGGACGTTCCAAATCCATTTAGTGCCGACATCATCGTATTTCTACATCTCGTGCCTATGATGGCAGCCCTAGCCTTGCAACCACATTTTGAGCATGATGAACGCTCTACGAGACTCGGTTCGCTCGATTTCGTATTGCTGCTGGTTTGGTGGTTATATCTCTATTTCTTTGCAATATTTCCCTGGCAGTACATCAATCCCCAGGAAGTTGCCTATTCCAAGAATTGGAATGGGCTTTATCTGGCAGAAAAAATCGCCTTTCTGGTTGGCTTATGTCTCGTCTGGAAAAGCAGTACGGGCGCCTGGAGAAGCACCTACGCGCAATGGTTCCGGGCAGTCTTGATCTATGGCTTGGGATCTTATGTAGCCAATTGGGCTATTGTTCGCAATATTTACTATTCCGGAAGCATCTACGATATCCCGTTGTCGGTCTCCATGGCCTGGATCTTTGCAATTGGGATCGGAGCCTTCGATTCCCCAATCGATCAAAGTGCTACCCGCCCAAGAACCACGCAGGGAGTATGGGTCGCGCGTGTTGGCATGGCGGCCATCTTTTCCTTGCCGCTATTTGCCGCCTACTCCCTTTTTGACACTTCTGTTCCGGATAAAGTGCGCACTTTCCGCATGGTTATCACACTTGGATCCATGTTGGTTATGGGTTCGATGGTTTTTCTCAAACAGCATTTACTCGATCGAGAATTGCTCCACCTCCTGCGGGGGTCTCAGGAATCATTCGATAATCTTCAACGCTTGCAAGCACAATTGGTGCAATCGGAAAAGCTCGCTTCGCTCGGTCAGTTGGTGGGAGGCGCGGCCCACGAAATCAACAATCCTTTGGCCGCTATGATGGGCTACTGCGAATTATTACTGACAACATCGCTTAATCCCGATCAACGTTCGCTTGCGGAAAAAATCAGCCATCAAATCCGGCGGACAAAAACCCTGGTGGCGAATATGCTCAGCTTTGCCAAACAGTCTCCTGCGCATAAAACATCCCTGGATTTAAATGTCCTGGCCGAAACGGCAGCGAAACTCTGCCAACCACAAATGAGCGCACGCAACATTCAACTACGAACTGATTTCACACCTGGTTTGGCACGTGTCTTCGGCGATTCCAATCAACTGCTGCAGGTCTGTTTGCATATCACCAACAATGCACTGAACGCGATGGATGAAACTGGAACCATGCTGAGCGTAAGCACCCGGCAGGTAGATGACTTCGTTGTACTTGAATACTCTGACGATGGCCCTGGAATGTCAGAACCAGATCGCGTGTTCGACCCCTTTTACACTACGCGTCCAGTGGGTCAGGGTACGGGGTTAGGCTTGAGCGCTTGTTATGGAATCGTGCAGGAACATGCCGGGACTATCAAATGCCAGAACCGGCCTGAGGGAGGAGCGCAATTCCAGATTCGGCTTCCAATTCACACGAAGGCCTTCGAAACCGGGGCAGCCAGCGCGGTTGTGAACTCCGCGATTTAACCTGTTACCGGCGAAATTTCTACCGTTCTTTTTAATTGACCACATGCGGCAAAAATGTCGCGCCCTCGAGGCTTCCGAATAAACGTCGGAATATTCGACGCCATAAGAATCCGCTGGAACTCCATGACTCGTCGTTCTTGTGGAGTACGAAAAGCAATTCCCGGCCCTGGGTTCAACGCGATCAAATTTACTTTTGCGCGTAAACCTCGTATCAGTTCAGCCACTTCGCTGGCGTTTTTTGGGGAATCATTCACCTCATCCAACAATACATATTCAAATGTGATTTTTTCACGATTGCGGAGCGGGAACTCGCGCGCGGCAGCCATCAGTTTTTCCAGATTCCATTTGCGATTGATCGGCATAATACGCGTGCGCAATTCATCATTGGAGCCGTTGAGAGAGATCGCCAGCTTCGGCCGAATTGCCTCTGCTCCTAAATCGTAGATTCGCGGAACGATCCCGGCAGTCGATACCGTCATTCGCGATGCCGGAATGCCAACGCCCTCAACCAGAAGCGTTACTGCCTTGATGAAATTTTCATAATTAAGGAATGGCTCTCCCATCCCCATAAAAACAAGGTTGATGCGATCATTCGGAGGTTGTACCTTGCGTTCATTGAGCACAGCCAGCACCTGTCCCGCGATTTCGCCAGCGGAGAGGTTCCTCTTCATCTTCAGCTGTGCTGTCAGGCAAAACTGGCAATCTACAGCGCAACCTACCTGGCTGGAGACACAAATTGTGGCGCGATTCCACGCGCGCTCACTTGATTGAAATTGTTCATCGGCTGCTTCGCTTCCGTCCCCGCTTTCTCCGCCATCTCCTTCCGGCATCCACACGGTTTCCACCGTCTGTTCATCGGATAGCTTCACGAGATAACGAATGGTGCCATCGGTGGAAGTAAATTGCTTTTCGATGTGAGGCAATCCGATCTGGAATCCACGATTCCCTAAATCCCGCCGAAATTCCAGAGGTAGGGGAGAAATATGCTCGATGGATATGACTCGTTGAGCGTAAATCGCGTCAAACAACTGTCGCGCGCGATAGGTGGGCTGGCCCGATTGGTCCATCAATGCGGTAAGCTCTTGAAAATTAAGCCCTAAGAGAACGTTATCCGGGGTTGCGGTCATGAGTCAGCCAGTTTCGTGCTTAATTCTAGAAGAAACCGTCACAGAGTGCACTGTCAGCACACATAATTCATTTCAATGTAAATAATTGATTCTTAACAGCTTATATAATCAATTCTAAGCTGCGTAGTGTGTAACAATATCAAAGTACCCATTTTCCCCATAATCAGGTTTACAAACATTTTCCATGAGTAAAGAAGCACGTAATATTCGCCGTGAAATCCTGCCCAATGGACTTACCCTCATCACCGAGGAGATGCAACACATCCGCTCGGTTTCGCTGGGCATTTGGATCAAGACTGGCTCGCGCGACGAAGATCCACAATGGAACGGAATTTCGCATTTTGTGGAGCACATGGTTTTTAAAGGCAGCAAAAACCGCTCCGCAGAAGCCATTGCCCGCCAAGTGGATTCCATCGGCGGCAACATGGATGCTTTTACCGCCAAAGAATGCATTTGCTTCAACATCAAGGTGCTCGACGACCATCTTCCCATCGCGATGGATGTTCTTAGCGACCTTGTTCTGAATCCCGTGTTCGACCGTGATGATATAGCACGCGAGCGCGGCGTGATTCTCGAAGAAATCAAGATGGATGAAGATAATCCCGATTATCTCGTCCACGAAATCTTTACTCAAAACTTCTGGAAAGATCATGCGCTCGGCAAGCCGATATTAGGCACGAAGGATACGGTAAAGACCTTCGAACGCGATCCGGTGCTGTCTTTCTATGGCCAGCGTTTTGCTCCCGGCAACATCATCATCTGCGCGGCAGGGCATTTGCAGCATCAGCAGTTTGTTGACCTGGCGTTAAAGCATTTCGGCCACATGCAACCGCAGAAAAATGGCTTTCACAGCCCACAACCGAAAGTGGCTCCCCGAATTGTACTGCGCAATAAAAAGGCTCTCGAGCAAGTGCAGATTTGCATTGGAGTGCAATCTCACCCTATGGCCCATGGCCGGCGACACGCATCGTACATCTTGAGCACTCTACTCGGGGGCGGTATGAGTTCGCGATTGTTCCAAAATATTCGCGAACGCCAGGGATTGGCCTACTCCATCTATAGCGATCTGAATCCATATCGTGACACAGGGTGCATGTCGGTTTATGCCGGGACCTCACGTGCATCTGCCACGAAGGTGGTGGAATCAGTGGTCTCCGAATTTCATAAGCTCAAATCGGAGCCGGTACCGGAAGAAGAACTGAGGCGCGCGAAGGACCAACTCAAAGGCAGCCTTATGTTGTCACTCGAGTCTTCGACTGCAAGAATGTCGAACCTCGCCCGGCAAGAAATGTACTTCGACCGCTTCTACAGCATGGACGAACTCATTGAGAAAATTGAAGGTGTAAGTTCCGAAGAATTGCAGGTGCTAGCGAATGAGTTCTTCCAAGCTGACAGCATCGCGGTTACCGTGCTGGGCAATCTGAATGGTCTCAAATTGAACCGAGAGCAACTTATTTGTTAAATGTTTGCCACGAAGGTGCATCGGTTATTGTGTAACTTTTTTCTTTCTGATACATCTCTGTGGTGCGCGCAGTTACGGCGCCAAATTAAACCCATTTAAATGAGGAGAATGTTATGAAGAAATTTTTTGGTTCGCTGCTGGCTGTGTGTTTTCTGACCCTTTCAATGGCCGCCTTCGCTCAGGACACGATGAAGAAGGACGATTCCATGAGCAAGGATTCCATGAGCAAGGATTCCATGAGCCAGGACTCCATGAAGAAAGATTCCATGGCAAAAGACAAGAAAACTGCCAAGACCAAGAAAACCAAGACCGCAAAGAAAGACGATATGAAAAAAGACGACATGAAGAAAGATTCGATGAGCAACGACAGCATGAAACAGTAAGCACGATTGGTATGGGCAGGTCGGAATAGGCCTGCCCGTTGATTTAGCCGCCAGCGCGGCAAAGCAGATTTCCTCACCGCAGAAGCAATTCGGAATGACAAGTAGTAGAGGCGTGACTAGCTGCGCACAGGATCCAGAGCGCAGAATCGTTCCGAGTATCTGAATTCAGGTAAACGGATCAAGGCATCATAGGAATAGGAACTACGGCTCGCAAATTTGTTCCGTGAGCATCCGATTCTATTTCAAGCCTGTGTCATACGGAGATGAAGCCGTATTTACGGACGAAGTTCAGAGCTACCTTCACAACATACTCACCCAAGCAGCGAACGCAAGGCACATAACCTTCCCGCAAAGCTTCCTGCGCCGTCAACGTTCGAACCGGACGCCCTTCCGCGTGAATGTATGTACATTCCGCGAGATGAAACAGTTTGCCGTGTTCAGCTACGACAACCATCAAACCCTCAGGCAGGGGCTTGGCCGGAGCGGCCATATGCGAAATAACAGCTGGCTGAGCGCGAGACGACGAATTGGCCAAAACGAAACCACCTACGATCAACATCATCGCGGCAGCAGCAGCGAGCCAGCCGAAGCCTACCGACTGCCATGTAGGCCGCGCTCCGGCTAGTTTGTGCCGCAGACGCCAGCTAAAACCCAGAGGCATATCGAACAGGCGTTCGTCCCCGTACAACTGAATAATGTTCCGAGTCCCCTCAAGGACAGAACGGCACTTGGGGCATTGCCGTAGGTGTTCATCAATCTCAGTACGCAATGCCGGATCTAAATCATTTTCAATATAGTTTGAGACTTCCCGCCAGACTTGCTCGCAGCTTTCTACCATGGTTTTTCTCCTTTCGGCAGGGAGGGCGTACTGAACCAACCGCTGCTCATTTTTGGAGCAAGCAAATCCCGCAGCATAAGGCGGGCACGCAAAAGCCGGGTCTTTACTGACGCGCGCGAAATGCCGAGCATTTCCGAGACCTCTTCAATACTGAGGTGGTTTACGTCACGCAGAATGAAAATTTCGCGATACTTTGCGCCGAGAGAAGCCAGAGCTTCGAGCAACAATTTACGCACTTCCGTTCTTTCCAGAGATTCGGAGGGTATTTCCCGCCAATCCGCAAAATCGCGCGGCGTGTACGTACCATCCTCTTCGCGATATTCGCCGATAGGTTCCATGATCTCTCCGTGCTCCTTGCGGCGGCGCATGCGGGCCTCGTTCATGGTGATCTGAATCAACCATGTGCTGAAGCGCGCTTCAAAGCGAAATTGCCGGATATTCTTGAAAGCTTTAAGAACAGCCTCCTGCGCGGCGTCTTCCGCATCATGCTGATTGTGCAGAATGGCAAAAGCGACTGCATAAAGCCGCCGTTCATAAGGTTGCACCAGCTCATAAAACACATCCCGCTCGCCATTTTGGACGCGACGAATCAGCTCTTCTTCGCGAGCATCCACCTTGGCCGGTGGCTT
>JAJPHW010000143.1 GCA_021325035.1 Terriglobia bacterium | reverse complement strand
GGACCGAAGCCGAGGCAGGTTGCGACGTGCTTCTTGTCGCGAAGCTCATGCCGAATTTCCTGAAGTTTGGCTTCGTGGGCATCATTCATCTGGATATAGCCGAGCAAAGCAAAATAATCTCCGGTCTTGATTCGATTCAGATGGGCACGCAAGTAGCCGACCAGCGTTCGGTCATTACCAACCGCTTTTGCTAAAGCATCAGCATTCTTCGGATCAGTGAACAGTTTTACGCCCCCGTCTTCGAGCACGGGACTCTCTGCAGGCAGGGAACCAGTCTTTTCGTAGGCCGAAGTCAGTTCACGGGTGACTATCTTGCTGGCTTCAACGTCGGGCTGATTGAATGCGTTAATGCCGATGATAGAGCCAGCAACGGCGGTTGCGATTTCCCAGCGGAAGAATTCCTGTCCGAGATCGTAAGTGTCGGCAACAGCGATGCGAATGACCGGATGGCCTGCGTTTTCGAGATCGGAGACTTTCACGTCCTGCGATGAATCTGGATCCCCTTGCAGCCGAAGGTAAACAAAGACCCGATCATTGCCATAAACATTCGGCGCGCCGAGCGCTTCGCGATCCACGGGAATGATGCCGTGACCCTGCTTGCCGGTAGATTCGGCGAGAAGCTGTTCCAGCCATGCGCCAAGATCGGAGATGCCGGAAGAAGTGATAATCGTGACTTTGTCGCAGCCTTTGGTGGCAGCAGTGCCGAGAATTGCACCAAGCAGCACACCGGGATTGCTGGTCGGCTGAGGGTTTTTGCAAGCTTCGACCATCACGGCCGTGCGATCGAGAAATTTCTTGAGATCGAGCCCGATCAATGCCGCTGGAACAATCCCGAAGTCGGAGAGCGCCGAGTAACGTCCACCAATACCCGGCAAGCCGTAAAAAATGTGGCGGAAGCCATCGGCTTTTGCAACTTGCTCCATTTTCGAGCCGGGATCGGTGATGGCGATGAAGTGGCTGCCGGCTTTGTCGGCACCGACAGTTTGCTTTGTGCGTTCGAAGAAATATTGCTTGAAGATGTTTGGCTCAAGAGTCGAGCCAGACTTACTTGACACGACAAAAATTGTTTTTGCCGGATTGATTTGCGAATCGAAAAATTTAATTTGTGCAGGGTCAGTGGAGTCGAGGACGTGCAGTTTTGGATATCCGCTACGCGATCCGTAAGTTTTTTCAAGGACTTCGGGGCAAAGACTCGAACCGCCCATACCGAGTAAGAGAACATCGGTAAATCCGGCTTGCTTGATCTCTTGGCCAAGTTTTAGAAATGTATCGAGTTTTGCTTGCTGTTCCGAAGTGATTCCGAGCCAGCCCAGCCACGATGCTTCGTCGGCGTTGGTCCAGAGCGAAGCGTCTTTTTGCCACAGCCGTTGAACTTTGTTGCCAGCTTTCCACTCTTCGAGATTTGCGTTTACGGCAGCTGCCAGCTGATCGGGAAGCTTGTAGGTCAAGTTCACTTGCTGCTCTTTTCCACTGCGGCGAGCAGTTTGTCGAAGGCTTCGGCGAAGAGTTTGACTCCATCGGCGGTGAGCTTGTCAGTCACGTCTTTAATCGAAATGCCGACTTTGGCCAGCGTGTCCATGGTCTGCTGTGCGGCGGGAATATTTTCCGTCAGACTTTGCCGTGGATGACCGTGATCGCGAAAAGCGTCGAATGTATTTGGTGGGATCGTGTTTACTGTGTCTGGCCCAATGAGTTCCTCCACATACATTACGTCGCTGTAGGCCGGATTCTTTGTGCTGGTACTAGCCCAGAGAACACGCTGGGTTTGCGCGCCTTTGGCGGCAAGTTTCTTCCACCGGTCGGTGCCGAAGATTTGCAGATATTTCTGATAGGTCAATTTGCCGTTGGCTATGGCCACTTTGCCAAGAAGGCTTTGCAGCTGCGATTTTTCAGGGTCGCTGGCGGTTTTAAGCTTCGCGTTTACTGTCGCATCCACCGAAGAATCGATACGGCTGATGAAAAAGCTGGCCACGCTGGCCATACGGTTGACATCTCCGCCTTTGGCGGCGAATTGCTCTAGCCCGGCGATGTAGGCTTCTGCAACTTCTTCATAGACTTCCTGTGCGAACAGGAGCGTGACGTTGATGTTGATACCTTCCGAAATCAATTGTTGAAATGCGGGAATGCCCGCTTTAGTGCCGGGCACTTTGACCATCAAGTTTTCGCGGTTCACGGCTTTCCACAAGCGGCGCGCTTCTTCGAGTGTGTTTTGCGTGTCGTTCGCAAGGTACGGAGAGACTTCGAGGCTGACGTAACCGTCACGCCGTTTGGAAGAGTCGTAAACCGGGCGCAAAGCATCGGCAGCATCCTGAATGTCGCGAATAGCAAGGATCTCATAGCGCCCGGTTGCGTCGAGATCGGTGCGGGATTTGAGCGATTGGAGCAGATCGGTGTAGTAGTCGCTGTCAGCTATCGCCTTCTCAAAAATTGCGGGATTCGAGGTCATGCCACGCAGCCCGTCTTCGGCAATCAAGCGTTTGAGTTCGCCTGTCGTAAATAAATCACGGCGAATGTAGTCGAGCCAAACTGACTGGCCGTAGTTCAACAAATCTTTTAGCGGGTTGACGGCTTTCGCGGTTTCGAGAGTGCTGGACGGATTCATGATGTTTGCTCCTAAACTTGTCAGCTATTTTGCTTTCGCCATGACTTCACGAGCGGTTGCTACGACGTTCTCGATCGTGAAGCCAAATTTCTTTTGCAAATCTTTAATGGGCGCGGAAGCGCCGAAGCTGTGCATGCCGATAATTCTGCCTTGTGGCCCAACGTAACGGTCCCAGCCTAACGTCGCGGCCTGCTCAACGGAGACGCGGGCTTTGACGTCCGGCGGGAAGACCTGTTTTTTATAATCATCACTTTGCTTCTCGAATACATCCCAGGAAGGCATGCTCACGACGCGCGCTTTGACTCCGGAGGCCGTGAGTTGTTCGTAGGCCGCGATGCAAAGCGAAACTTCACTTCCCGTTCCCATGAGAATGACTTCAGGCCTGCCGTCTTTCGTGTCAGCAAGAATGTAAGCTCCTTTTGCAACACCTGCGGCGGGCGCATACTTTGTTCGATCGAATGTCGGCACTGCTTGACGTGAGAGCACGATCACAGCGGGTTCATGCTTGAGCTGCAAAATATACTTCCAGGCCTCTGTGACTTCATTCGCGTCCCCGGGACGGAACAATGACAATCCAGGAACGGCGCGTAGAGCTGCTAACTGCTCGATTGGCTGATGTGTTGGGCCGTCTTCGCCGAGGCCGATGGAATCGTGTGTGTAGATGAAAACGACCGGTATTTCCATCAAAGCCGCCAAGCGAACAGCTGGCTTCATGTAATCGTTAAAGTTGAAAAAGGTTCCGCCGAAAGCGCGAAGGCCAGCCAGCGTCATACCATTCAGCGCAGCACCCATGCCATGCTCGCGAACGCCGAAGTGCATGTTGCGTCCGCCATAGCTTCCGGCTTGAAAATCGCCTGCACCATCAAATTTGAGGCGAGTTTTATCTGAACCAGACAGGTCGGCAGAGCCGCCAACCATCCACGGAATATTTTCCGCAGCGACATTCAAAACCTTGCCGCCACTTTCGCGCGTGGCAACCCCTTTGGCGTCGGCAGGGAAGACGGGAAAGTTCTTGTCCCAGCCGTCAGGCAATTCGCGCTTTTGGATCATGCGAAGCTCTTGGGCGAGATCAGGGTATTGCTTTTCGTATTCACCAAAGAGGTTTACCCATTTCGCATGTAAATCAGCGCCGCGCTTGCCGAGTCCTTGCTGGAAATTTTCGAGGACGCCGTCGGGCACGAGGAATTTCGCATCTTCCGGCCAGCCGTAGAATTTCTTTACCAGTTTGACTTCGTCTTCACCGAGAGGCTCGCCATGAGCAGCGCTTGTGTCTTGCTTGTGGGGAGATCCGTATCCGATGTGGCTGTTGACCACGATCAGTGTCGGGCGATCTGCGCCAAGAAAATCTTGATACGCCTTCCCGAGCGCGTCGAGATCGTTGGCGTCGGTGACGTGCGAAACCTGCCATCCATAAGCTTCGAAGCGTTGCGGAACATCTTCACTCAGTGAATTCTTTGCAGGGCCATCGAGCGTGACGTGATTGTCATCGTAAATCCAGCAGAGATTAGAAAGCTTTAAATGGCCCGCGAGAGAGGCCGCCTCGCTGGCCACGCCTTCCATGATGTCGCCGTCACCACAGATGGCCCAAATCTTGTAATCGAAGAGATTAAAGTTCGGGCGATTGTAATGCGCAGCCAGCCATTTTTCCGCGATGGCCATGCCAACACTCGTGGCCACGCCTTGACCGAGCGGGCCTGTGGTTGTTTCGACACCGGTGGTCAGGCCATATTCAGGATGTCCGGGAGTGTTGCTTCCAATCTGGCGGAAATTCTTGATGTCGTCGAGGGAAATGGCGGGTTGCTTGGTGGGGCGTCCATCTTCACCAATCTTGCGCACGCCCGCGACAAATAGCGACGCATAAAGCAGCATCGAAGCATGGCCGTTAGAAAGCACAAAACGGTCGCGGTTCGGCCAAATCGGGTTCGCGGGGTCATAGCGAAGGTAATTTTGCCAAAGTGCGTAAGCAACTGGAGCCAAACCCATGGGCGCGCCTGGGTGTCCGGAATTGGCCTTCTGCACCGCATCAATAGCAAGCGTGCGGATCGTGTTGATGCAAAGAGTATCGAGTTGCTTGCCGGTTAGCAGCGTCTGCTCACTTGCGGCCATAGATTTGTTCCTCGTGGGGAGTGTTCGCAGGGCGATTCATCTACTTGCAGTTTATCAACATTCCGCTATGACTGCGCTGCGGGAGATGCAAATTCACATCGTCGTAAAATTTAAGAGAAATAAGCAATAGTTGAGATGAAATCAGCAGGAAAAAGTTGCAGGGATCAGGTTTCTTGGGGATTGGAGAACCGAGTATTAGTTGGGGGAGGGTGAAGGGCCATCAATAATGAAAGCTGACGGCCCTTCACATGGAACAAACTTGCTGCCTAAAAGTCACACATCAGGCGACAACGTTAATTCCCAAGGTTTCGGATGGATTGCTCGAACTGCCGTTGGCGAGGCTGATTTCGATTTGCGATCCGTTGGCCGCGCTACCGAAGTTTAAGTCAATTGCAGAGGGCGAATTCCCATTCGCATTTGCGCCGGCGAGACTGATTTCAATCTGCGACCCACCGACATTTAGGTCAATAACCGGCGAACCATTCGCGCCGCCGAGGTTGATGACGATTTCTGGTGTGCCAGACGTGCTGCCAGAAGTTGGGTTTGTTGAAGTGCCGGAAGTTGAACCGGACGGCGCTGTTCCAGCGGTGGATGATGTTGTTGAATCAGTGGACGGAGCGGCGGCGACGGGGGCGGTTGCTGGGTTGGCATCGATTCCTGACAAATTTACTACGACTGAAGGCGTTTGCGTTTGGCTGTTGTTGGCACCGTGAATCTTCTGGTTGGCGGCGATAAGATCCTGACCAAATTTCAGCGCAGCTTCCTGTGCACCCGTCAGATCGCCGTTCTGAAGCGCCTGGCCAATGGCAGTAAAATCACTGCTAAGCTTTGGGCCTGTGAATGGATTTCCATTAGAGGATGTAGTCAATGACGACAACTGCTGAAAAGCGGCCTGTGCTCCAGCGAGATTGCCGCTTTCTAACGCAGAAAAGAGCTGGCCAGTGTCTTGCCTGCGAACTGCCAGAAAGTCCGATGGGTTGGCGCTTGCGGTTGGGGAGATGCT
>JAJPHW010000211.1 GCA_021325035.1 Terriglobia bacterium | reverse complement strand
TCGATTCGCGGCCTCCCCCATTCCTTGCGGATTCCCTTGTCTTAAAGAACCAAGCGATCAGCCTCACGAAACTTCTGTTTTTAACCGACCGGCGTTCGCTGCTTGATCGGCTTTCACTTCAGGTCACACGGGGATTGCGTGTGTCCACTCAGAACTTCGTGAAGAATGGACACAGGATCAGCCATGAACATCCCCAGGCATTCGTATAAATTAGTGGCGCTATTCAGTTTCTTCATTTTCTCTGCGGCGTCTTTATTGGCCCAATCGTTTGATATCACTCCGGGCAGTTTTTCTAACGCCAATGTTTGCGCGAACATGATTTCGCCGCCGCCCGCCTGTATGGTTCTGACTAATGGCGCGCCGAATAACCCAACGGTTTTAGGAAGCGGCATCCTGCGTCTCAACGCAGCCAATCAGAACCAGCATGCCTCGGCCTGGTATGTGAGTGCTCAACCCTTAAACACCGGCTTTACAACCTCGTTTCAGTTCCAGATCAGCAGAACCGGCGCTTGCCAGGGATGCTCTTTCCCCGGCGACGGTCTGGCTTTGGTGATCCAAAACGATCCTCTGGGAACAGGAGCGCTTGGCTACGATGGAAACGGCCAAAATATTTCTTACGGCAATGCAGATATTGCCTCTGCCTTGGGGTTCGGGCAAGCGATTCAAAACAGTCTGGCAGTGGAACTCGATACTTTTCAGAACTCGGAATACGGCGACCCGGATGGAAACCACATCGCGGTGCAAGGCTGCACGCCGAATAATGCCACGACACTATCGGACAACAGCGCCGACCATACTTATCTTTGTCCCGATGGCAGCGCTGCCAAGCTTGCCCTCCAAAGTCTTCCTGTTGGAGTTTCATTATCCGATGGGGCAGTTCACACCATCACCGTTAATTACACGCCGCCGGGCAGTTGCACCATGAACTGCAACAATTTCGCGGTCTATCTGGACAGCAATCTGGTCCTGCAAGCCACGCTAGACATCACGCAGCAACTCTTCCTCAATCCGAATGGCGGGGCATTTATCGGACTCACGTCGAGTACGGGCGCGTCGGTGGAAAACAACGACATCGTAAGCTGGTCTTTTTCGCAATTACCGCTATCGCCGATTACGATCGACCAGCCGCTACAACCTACGACCACAAACTTTAATTTCACCCAGACCTTGAGTGAAGATGTGGACTACTCTCAGAGCGGATTGCCGGGCAGCGCGTTTCAGGGCGTGGTGATGCAGGGAACGACGCAATCTATTTCACCAACGGATTTCGCGAATCTAGTCGCCAATACGCCCTTCCAGGGCAGCACATGCCTCCTGCAAGATACGGGAAATCAGAGTTACCAGTGCGTAGTTACGACCGATCTGTGTACGACGCCGAGCAACTCGAATCCCTCGGGCGCGAATTGCCCCAACACGGGAACGAACGCGCTGATTCAACCCAGCAATACATTCAATCTTGACCCGGCGCAGAAGCCCATTGTTTCGCCCGCCTACGTCATGGGCAAAGACACTGCATTGAGCTGCCCCATTGGCAGCGACAACAGTTGCAAGGGGCTGATTAACATTTTCTCCAGCATCAGCGGGGATGCCGTCAAAGTGAACGGAAAAACCGACGGGTTCAATTCCATCCTGATTCCGATTGAAGGCAATGAGCAACCGGTTACGACGCCAAGTAGCAGCCCGGTTTTGAATAACGGCTGGATCAATACCAGCGTGAATCTGACACTGAACAGTACTGAAGTTGTGCCGCCCAACAACACCTCGCCTCCATCCAGCCCACCGACGATCACGGGCATCAACTACTCTGCAACCGGAGCAAACCCGCCGATCCCCGCATCCGGAATTCTCTCCGGAGCAACGGGCAGCATCACGATTCCGGCCGCGGTGGAAGGCTCGACGACGATCACGTTCTTCGCGACAGACAACGCTGGCAACACTGAGACGATAGTCACGAACAGCGGCAATCAGGTGAGTAGTGCCCCGCCTACCTTTACCATCAAAGTTGATCTGACTCCGCCTATGGCCAGCTGCATGCCAACGAACTTGCCTAGCGGTTGGACCAACACGGACGTCACCTATAACTGCACGGCAAGCGATGGCGGTTCCGGCTTGGCTAATCCGTCACAGAGTAACTTCGGGCTTTCTACTTCGGTGCCATCAAATACCCAGACGTCTAATGCAACGATTCCAGCCGTGAACATATACGATGTGGCTGGCAACTTCACTACGGTCGGTCCTTACGGGCCGTTCGAGGTGGACAAACTCGCGCCCACTATCAGCGGACTGCAATTGCTGACCAATTCGCCGACGCTGGGCCAGAATGACACTGCGAGCTACACTTGCAGCGATATTGGAGGGTCAGGAGTGACCATGTGCGGCCCAACCGGGTCAGGGACCTTTCCCGCAGTGCCAAGCGTGAACGAAGTCACGACGCTCGACACCACTACATTGGGAAGTCACATGTTTACCGTCAACTCGCAGGATGCAGTCAACAACGTTTCAACACCAGTGAGTGTGAACTATGTAGTCGGGCAGGCCACAACCACAACCGCGATTCTTAGCAATACGCCTAACCCTTCGAATATCGGTCAGGTGGTGATAGTGAGTTTCTCGGTCACAGGCTCGACCAATATCGTTACACCAACCGGGACCGTACTGGTCAGCGCCAGCTCAGGGGAAAGCTGTTCCGCGGCCGTATCCATGGGCAGCTGCTCGATTACCTTTAACACGGGCGGTTCGAGAACTCTTACCGCGAAATACTCAGGGGACACGAACTTCGTCGGCTCTACCTCTACGCCGGTGAATCAGAGTGTGAACGGAGCGTTGCTTTCGATTTCACCCACGAGCCTGAATTTTTCCAATGTCTTCCTTTACCTGCCTGCGGCGCAGGTTGTAACGGTTACAAATACAGGAAGCGCAAACGTGATGTTCAGCGGAATTTCGATTACTGGAGCGAGTGACGATGATTTCTGGTTGATCAGTCTCTGCGGTTCAACCCTAAAGTCCGGAAAGAGCTGCCAGATTTTCGTTAATTTTTATGCAGATGAAATTGGCGCGCAATCTGCCAATCTCAGTATTGCCGATAACGCACCCAACAGCCCACAGCTGGTGCCACTCGCGGCCACTGTGATTAATCCCGGCCTGACGTTGAATCCCTCATATTTGAACTTCGGGTCGGTCAAGTTAGGAACACCGGTTACACAAAACATTGCCGTAACCAGTTCAGGCACGACGGCTCTTAATATCAGCAACATCAGCATCAATGGGGGTTATGGAGATTTCACTCAGACCAACAACTGTCCGGCTTCGCTCAATCCGGGCAGCGGTTGCGTCATATCGGTGACCTTCAAGCCTTCCGCTAAAACGTCTCGTTCGGCAACGGTGACCGTTACCGATAACGCGTTTATCAATAGGCAGAGTGTGCCGCTTTCTGGCAAAGGCAACTGAGCGGCGATGCAATCAAAAGTGAAAGGCGGGATTCAATCCCGCCTTTCACTTTGTAATCTCCCACGCACTTCCTGATTACGAAAGCTAGTTCTTTGCTTCAGACCAGGTTGATGCTCCTTTGTAGATAGCCTGCAAGTCGTAGCGCTCGACAACGTGCTCGGCTCCCTGTTCTCCTTTGATCTCATTCAAGAGGTTTAGGGCCTGCCGATACTGTGCCGGATTTTCAATCTTGTCGCCGGTAAGACGGAGTGCTTCTCCCATGAAGTAATGAATCTTGGCGGTGAGCAGCCTTGCGCCTAATTTCTCGCTGCGCGCCACATTACGTTCCAACTCTTGCCGCGCATGGACATAATCTTTTTCACGGATCATGGCCTCAGCCAGAGTGACGGAAGCATCGATTGCAAGATAAGCCCGGCCCTGTTGTTCGGTTTTTTGAATCAGGGCCCGCAGATCAGAAATCGCGGGATGCGTGCGTCCGAGCGCAATCGCAGTCTTATCAAGATTGAGCCGCGCTACAAATACCAAATCTGCTTCCAGCACATGCGCTCCTGCGTTCGATGCCTGCTCGTAGAAAGAGTTCGCTGCCCTTGCGTCTCCCGCATAGAAGCTGATGTCACCCTGTGTAATGAGAAGAGATGTATTCAAGCTGTCACTCTTCAAGTCACGGGCGATGCCCTGCGCTTCCTGGAGAGGCGCGCTAGATTCTTTGCCGCGCCCCGCACGGGCAAGTGCATCTGCCAGATCATTAAGAGCATCCGCCATGGGCCGGGCATGGTCGCCTGCCTGCCGCAAGCCATTAACTGCATCTTGGAGCGCTGACACAGCGGGACCGATGCGACCCTGATATTGAAACATCAGACCCAAGCTGTGCGACTCAAGGGCCGCTCCTCTTACGTCTCCATCTTTGCGATGCAAATCGAGCGCGCTCATGTATGAAGTCATGGCCTTGTCGTACTGCCCAAGGTTGACATACACCTCACCCAGATTGTGCAGACTTTCGGCGATGTCGCCAGGCACATTCAGCTTCTGACGAATCTGTAACGCCTGTTGGAAATAGGTGACGGCGTCATCGTTTTCGCCCTTGGCCAGGTAAATACTGCCGATATTATTGAGACAAAGGGCCTGATAGGCTTCATCTCCGGCATCACGCTGGATTTGCAAGGCTTCTTTGAACATCGGCAAAGCTTTGTCGTACAAACCACGATCGTTGTATTCGCTGGCAATGTTAATAATGGTGTCGCCGGCTTCTTTTTTTGCGCCGATTTCGCGGCGGATATCAAGCGCCTCGTTGTAACTCTTCAAGGCATCATCGGTCTTGCCCATGGAATCCTGAATTTGGGCGATTTCGTCGAGACTGGCAGCGACGCCGCGCTTCTGGCCGAGGCGCCGGTTGATGGCGATTGAGTCCTCATAGTTTCGCAGGGCCTCGGCTGGCTTATTCAAATGCTTGTACGCAATTCCAGTCGCCTGCAGGATAAGCGCTTCCTGTTCTTCATTATTTACATCAATGGCCCGATTCTTTGCTTTGGCCAGAGGATCGAGACTGGCTTGTGGATTGCCCGATTTAATCTCAACACGGCCCATAGCCAGTAGCGCATCCGCATTCTTGCCGTCAGCGTTCAGAACCTTCGTGTAATAATCACGAGCCTTGTCGAAGTCTCCCACATCTTCATACAGGGAGCCCAGAGCAAACTGCACATCCATGTCGTTGGGAAAACTCTTGGCAAGGTTTTCATAAGCCGCCGTTGCCTTGGCATTATCTTTCACCACACGCGCCCGGCTGGCTTCGATCAGGTATTTTGCGGCCAGAGGAAGGTCTTGGCTCAAGTCCACGGCACGTCGCGAAGCTTGCTCGGCATCGCTGTCGTAGCCCAGGGCAGCATACGTTTCACCTAGTTTGGAAAATGCCAGGGCAAACTCCGGATCCTCTTTGGTCGCGGCTTGAAGATTCTTGAGGGCCTCGAGGTTATTGCCTTGCCGCTTCAGCTGAACACCCTGGTTGTAGTCCCGCAGCGCATCCATTGACTTCGAAGAAGGCTTGAAAGACTGTGATTGTAGTTCCTTTATTAAATTGGACGACAGAGACAGATTTTGCCGTATGCTCTCGGCCAAGCGATCCACCGCTGCCGAGAGGTCCTGTTGATTTTGGGCTTCGGCCTTCAGGGATACGCTGTGTCCATGTTTCAAGTCCTGCAACGTTGCGTCAATACGAATTTGGTCCCCAAGTTTCGCGTATTGACCGGAGACGACAATATCTGCATTGGCGAATTCAGCCACGCGCCGCAGGATGGTCGCATCAATTGTGGTGTCAGGAGCGATCTTCAAATCGTGCAGCACTTGTTGCAAGCGGTCGGGAGAAACGGTCCGCAGGTGCGACGACTGGCCGACATCTGTGCTAAGCATGTCGCCCAAGCTTGGCCCCAGCCAGTTCCATGACGGATCACCTGAGGCGTTATGGAAAGGCAGGATCGCCAGCGATTGAGCACTCACAGCAACGGCGGCGGGATTGCTTGACGGGGAATGTAGCTTTCCGCGCAACAATATTGCAGCCAGGGCAAGCACGATGAGCGCAGCCCCGCCGGCGATTTTAGGCCAGGGCCAGTCTTGTCCCCAGGGGCCAACGGCTTGCAGCGTGATGGCTCCAGCCGCGCGCTTTCCGCTCCATGCCTGTAAATCCGCGAGTAAATCCGCTGCGCGTTGATACCGTTTTTCGCGTTCTCTTTCGAGGCACTTGCTTACGATGCGGCTTAATTCGGGCGGAATGGTTGCATCAAATTCTGAAACCGGCCTGGCCTGCTCTTGTGTCCGCCGGATTAGACTGGCCAGCGCGCTGTCTGCCCGATAAGGGACTTGTCCGGTAAGCAATTCGTAAAAAATCAATCCCGCGCTGAACAAATCGGAGCGCTGGTCGAGCTCTTTGGCGAGCGCTTGTTCCGGGGACATGTATTCCATGGTGCCGACCAGGGCTCCGGTCTGTGTCATACCGTTGCCATCCAGATTGCGGGCAAGGCCGAAGTCCATCACCAGAATTCTGCCGTTCGCGTCGCGCATTACGTTTTGCGGCTTCAGGTCACGATGAATCACTCCTACGCTGTGCGCAGCTTCCAGAGCCAAACACACTTGCTCCATGATTTCGGCTGCTTCGGTGGGAGGGAATTTCTTCCGTTTCACAATGAGGGAGCGCAGATCATCTCCCTCGATGTACTCCATCGTGATGAACTTGACCCCGTCGCCTTCGCCGAGGTCATAGATGCGAATCACATTACGGTGCGTGACCCGCTGCGAGAGCAACAGTTCTTGTTTGAAACGATCGATGATTGCAGGGTCTCTTGCAAGTTCGGGGCGAATTACCTTGAGCGCAACCATGCGATCAAGCTCGAGGTCTGTGGCCTTGTAGACTGAGCCCATCCCTCCCTCGCCGAGGGTCTTTACAATCTGATAGCGCTGCGCCAGCACCGAATGTTCTTCCAACACGGGAGCGGGATTTTGAAATCCCTGCGGCTTAGGGGCTGCGAGCTTCGGTTTCTCTGGACGGGGTGCGCCGCCTGGCGAGAATGGAACCAGCGTAGGCGCGTCTGAAGCAGATTCAGGAACCAGCGTCGGATAATCCGGGGAAGAACTGCCACTGGATAACGGAACCAAGGTGGGAGCATCGGAAGGAGGAGGAGGAGGAAGATCTGACGATGAACTGCCTGTCCCCGAGGGCGTGCGTACGGCAGCGCCTCCATCAGCTGCACCGCCTGATTCCGGACTGCGCCGTAATCGGTCGCGCTCTCCCATGGGCGTATGGCGGAAAAGGGGGGATTCGAACCCCGACACAGGTCTTAGCCCGTATGACGGTTTAGCGAACGAATCGTATTAGCCGCCCTCACTCGCTTTCAATGATTCATTGTACCTGAAGAGTTCTAGTCGGATTCGGAGCCTTTCAGTTGACACTTGGGGAGTTGCTTCGCCTCGCCGCGAAAGGTCGCAAGGCGCTCACGCCGGTAAAGCGCGAGAATAAATGCAGATGTTGCTTTTGAATCATAATCACAATCCTCCGATGCAGACTCAGACTCGAAACCCCGCGAAATTGTATACGTGTTGATGGTCGCCACGCAGAGAAGATCATCCGCGGAAATCCAAAACACTTTAGCAAGGTCAGGAATGGCAATGGCAATATAGCGTCTGAATTTGGTACATTCTGTTTCGGAGTGGCTTAGTTGGTGCCGGAACCGCTGCCCAATCTTGCCAGCTCCTGCTTAACGATTGTGGCTGCACTGTAACCAGGGTCAATCTCAAGAACGCGTCGGAATTGTTCCCGCGCCAAGGCCGGCTGGTCGTTTTTTTGGTAAGCGAGGCCCAAGTGATAGTGGATCGCCGCGTTTTGCGGTGCCCGGGCCTTGTCTACAAGCCGCAAGGCTTCCTGAAGTTGATCGATGGCGGGCTTGAATTCGTTTTTTCGAAAATAGACCCAACCTAAAGTATCAGCGGCGTTGGCCGAGTCTGGCATGCCCAGCCGGGCCGTTTGTGCGAGGTCAAGCGCGACATCTAAGTTGCCGCCGGTCTGTGTCATCAGATAGGCGAGATTATTCGAGGCCAGCGGATTCCCGGGGTTGACCTCCAGCGCCTTTCGATACATTTGAGTCGCTCGATCCACGTCGTGCTTAGATTCGTAGAGTTCTCCCAGAAGAATGTAAAAGGTAGGTTCCTTGGGATTATTTTTAGACGACGCCATGTACGTGGCAATAGCGTCGTCAGCGGAGCCCATGGCAACCTGCACTTGCCCGAGTTTGACTAACGCATCCGCATTGTTGCCATCGAGCGCAGCCGCCTTCTGCAAAGCCAGCTCCGCACCTCGATAGTCTTTCTTGGTATCGAACAAGGACGTTCCCAAAAGATCATAGAAGGCGCTGCTGTTAGGAACTTTGAGGATCTGCGCGTTGGCTGCTGCGATCGCTTTATCAGGCTGCTTATCCGCGAGATAAGCATTCATCAACCCTCGCAAAGCATCCGTCGAAGTGGGATCATAGTTGAGGGCTTCCTGATAGTTTTTTTGCGCTTCCGAAAAACGCAGTTGCACGAATCGCAAATCTCCGAGCTCAACATAAGGTGCGGCGGTTTGAGGAGCGAGACTTATCGCCTTCGCAAGGTCTGTTTCCGCGCGTGGAAACTGCTTGCGACTTATTTCCGACGCTGCTTTCAAAACGTAGCCGTCAGGAATACCAGGTTGCAACGCGATGATGTGGGTTGCTTCTTCTTCCAAGGCGACCATATCTCCCCGGCGAAGCGCTGAGGATGCAAGTGCATGGTGAGCTTCGAAAAAATCGGGTTTGAGCTTGACCGCTTCCTGCAATTCACTTTCCGCTTCTTGCGTATTGCCTGCCGATGTCAAAGCAACACCAAGCTGGTAATGGCCGGCAGCATTGTCTGGCTCGTTTCGAAGTAACGATTGGTAGGTTCCGATGGCATCGTTCAAGTGGCCTTGCCGAGCCTGTATTTGGCCGCGATAGAGCAGCCCATCCGGATCCTTTGGAGTTTTTTTGAGCAGCTCATCGTTCAACTTGATTGCCTCGTCCAACCGATTTTGAACGATGAGTAGTTGAATGAAGTTTCTCCTGACCTGCGCGTCCCGCGGATGATTCCGGTAGAGGGATGCATATTCCGTAGTGGCTTTGTCTATTTCGCCGGCAGCGACATAAAAATCCCCGAGCATGCGGTAGCCGATGGAGTTATCCGGAAAGTTCTGTTTGACCTTCCGTAAAAAGCTTTCGGCTTGATCCTTCCGGCCTTGTATCAAATAAAGATGGACCAGTTCCACGCACGGCTGAGGATCATTAGGATCAATCTCGATTGCACGCTGAAATTGCCGTTCGGCTTCATCGTAACTACCTTGCGACTGGTAATACTCTCCCAATGCGATCTGGGCATCGGCTGCGTTTGTGCCGAGCTCGGCTGCTTTTTTGAAATTTGACTGAGCTTGATCAAGCTGGGCAGTCTTGACTTGAAGGCTTGCCAATCGCAGATAAGTCTTCCAATCATCAGGAGACAGAGCAATCGCTTGTTTCGTCTCTTCGATTGCTCCGGGCCAAATTTCCTGTGCAGCCAGCAGATCGGCTGCTGCGAGGTGAACTCGCGGGTTGACAGGCTGCTGTTTCAGCAAGAGGCTGACGTGTCCCTGCGCTTGCTTGAAATCGCGCCCAGCGATTAAAAGGTTTGCCAGATCAAGGCGTGCTTGCCAATTCTCGGGTTGCAACTCCAGAACCCGCTCGAAATCTCGATAGGCGTCAGTCCAGTCCTGCAGTTGTAAACGAGTTTCGGCACGTTTGTAGTAGGCGTCACTGTATATAGGATCAACTTGCAGAGCATTGCTGAATTGTATGGCCGCCTCGCGATACTTGCTGTTGTCATAGTAACGCTGACCACTTTCCAAATATTTTCGTTTACGAACACTAGGATCGCGCGAACATCCAGCTAAGAGGATGGAAACGATTATGAAAAACGAGACAGACCGGATTTTGGATGAATATCCCACTCCATGCCCCTAAAATGCGTTTTCGTTGCCGGCCGTCTATCGCGTCTGTTCAGCAAGTACCGCCCGAATTGCGGATCACACATAATCGCAACACTCTCTATGAAACAAGGCGGACCTAGCCGCGCCCTCCGCGCTAAGGTAAGTAATAACGGAAGGAAGTGAAGATCATTCCTTCTTTGGCCGAGGGGTCGCTACCGGGGATTCCAATGCCGGTACTCGAGCCATGCCACACGTCGCGAACTACGTAGGAATACTGTGGTCCCCACTGAATTCGGCCCTTGGGTCCGCTATAGAATCGATACCAAAAGCCAATAGTTCCCTCCAGGAGATTGCGTGTATCTCCGGTGCAGTTTTTGAGTGCACCGGGATTAAAGCCGCCGCTAAGCGGAGTGCCGGTCGTTCCCACCACTGGAATGCTGCCGGTGCCAGGAATCACGCCTGTCAAGGGCGGAGTCTGGACCGGAGTCGAAGTCAAAGTTGGGATAGTTTCGGTTCCGCAGCCAGAGTTGTTCGCCAAGGGCGAGCCATAACCGATGTTTCCGCCGTTATACCATTCGCGGCCTGCATACTCACTGCCGACGTTGGTATAGATATCAAGTTTTTTGGCATGAAATTCGAGAGTTCCAAGAGTTTGATATGTGCGAAGTGGAACTAACACGCCGTCAGGTCGCGCAATGGCGTCGGGCAAGCCTCCCGTACCATAGCGGCCAATCCCGCGACCACCCAGAAAATGCAAACCGACATCGAATTGTTTGGCAAGCGTGCCGCGAAGATTCACGCCGACGCCGCCAGCGAGTTCCGAATTGTTGTAAACGCCAAAGGTTGAAGGACCGGTCGTCCCACCGCAGATAGTGGTTACGGATGTAGCGGCGCAAGGAAATATGCGATCTCGAAAATCACTGAGTATGCCGAACACTTCATAGTGGCCCCAGCCGGGCTCAGCCGCTATTTTGAAGATGAAATCGGGCGTTGCGTTAAATGCGTAATTAGAAGTGGGGTTGTAGAGTCCTCCGCTGGACCCCTGCTCGCCGAGGACAAAATTAGTGCTGGCTCCATGGCCTCCCAGCGTGGTCTGGGGATTTTCCACCGACACTCCAAGCCAAAGTTTGTTGTCGATGTTCTTGGTCACTCGGAATCCGTACTGGCGTGCCCAACTGAAACCGACGTTGTATTGGGGATCGATCGTCAAGGGAACCGCCTCGCTGCGATTGTCCATGCCCTTCTTGGTTTCCGTCACCAGACTCCACATCTGACCGCCGGTAAAAGTCCAACCACTGTTCAAGGCGGCCTGAGCCCACACTTGCCTTTGACGCAGCGAGTAACTGTTGCTTTGATTGTTATTTGAGGTAATACCCGCTGACAGAAAATCCGCCTCGAGGTAGCCGCTTAGTTTGGCGTTAGCCAACGTTCCCTCGGACAACATAGATATTCGAGATTGACGCCCGGAACCGTAGAACTCTGATAAGTTGCTTTGCGATGCTCCGTTGAAAGGAATGGAGTTAAATGGAGTATTAATGTCGGAACCAAGTCCATGCTGGCGATAGACAGTTTCAGCCGCGAGAAAGCCACCGGGTGTGATGGTGACGCCCTTATAGTGGACGGCCATCGGGTTATCGATACTTGCCTGAAGGTTCTTTTGTGTATCTTGCAGGCTTAGCGCAATGCCCGCGGAATTCGATTTGAGGTCTGAGACGTCACTCTTCAATGCGGTAACGTCTGCCTCTTGCTGTCCCGCCTGCGTGGTCGCAGCTTCGGCTTTTGCCTGGGCCTGCGCCGCAGCTGCCTGGCTCTGATCCAAGCGTTGCGTCAACTGATGAATTTCATCGTTACGACTTTGTACTTGCTGGATGAGCTGGCGCATCGCCTCGCGTTGGGAATCCACTTCTTGCTGAAGAGCGTCGAGCCGCGCGGCAACGGCATCCGTGGAGGCAGCTTTGGATGCACGCTTCTTGGCCGTAGTCTTGGTGCTGGCACCCGACGGTGGCTGACTTTGGGCCGCGCATACGCCACCTGCAAGCGCCATTGACAGCGCCAAAGAAATAAATCCCCGCATGCTTCCTCCTCTTGACAACACATCCATCAGAATGGCCAGCCGTTTCTACGGAGAGTCCATTTCTGATGCAGACACGCAAGACTATCTCTGCATTGTTAATGATTGATGAATACTCATAAAAAATTTCATCATGATTTCACGCTCGAACAATTGGTTGCAGTGCTAGACTTTTTTTGCGACCACATTAAG
>JAJPHW010000098.1 GCA_021325035.1 Terriglobia bacterium | reverse complement strand
GTGTATAGCGCTCTTCTCGTCCCATGAAGCCTTTGATGATTTTGCTGATTTTAGGCTGCATGAACCTTCTGTGAATCTGACCATAGGTGTCATGAACTGGTAAAATAGAGATTCCCATGGCTACCATTCAACGCAGAAAGTCCGTTACGGCTTCCATTCAAGGCGTGCGGGTCGGGTCGGATGCACCAGTAGTGGTGCAGTCTATGACCAATACCGACACTGCCGATATTGCAGGCACCGTCAAGCAGGTTGCGGCGCTGGCGCGGGCTGGCTCGGAACTGGTTCGCGTGACGGTCAACAACGAAGAAGCGGCACAGGCGGTTGCACCGATTGTTGAACAACTGGAGCAAATGGGTGTCCGCGTACCAATCATTGGCGACTTCCACTACAACGGGCACATTCTGTTGAAGAAATATCCGGCGTGCGCGCGGGCGCTGGCGAAGTATCGCATTAACCCCGGCAATGTGAGCGTGGGCCGCAAGAACGACGACAATTTTCGCACCATGATTGAAGTTGCGGTCGAGAACCAAAAGCCTGTGCGCATTGGCGTGAATTGGGGATCGCTCGACCAAGCGCTGCTCACGCGCATGATGGATGAGAATTCGAAGCTGGCCGAACCGAAAGACGCCCGCGAAGTGATGATGGAAGCCATGGTGGTGAGCGCGCTGAACTCGGCGGAGTTGGCCGAAAAGTATGGCCTAAGAAAAGACCAGATTATTTTGAGCGCGAAGGTCAGCGGCGTGCAGGATTTGATTGACGTTTATCGTGCGCTGGCGGCGCGGTGCGATTATCCGCTGCATTTGGGATTAACTGAAGCGGGCATGGGCGCAAAAGGCGTTGTGGCTTCGAGCGCGGCATTGGGCGTGCTCTTGCAGGAAGGCATTGGCGATACGATTCGGGTTTCGCTGACTCCAGCACCGGGCGGAGATCGCTCAGAAGAAGTCCGCGTAGCGCAGCAGATATTGCAATCGCTCGGAATTCGCAGTTTTACACCCCAGGTGACAGCTTGCCCCGGATGCGGACGGACGACCAGCACATTCTTCCAGGAGATGGCCGAACAGATTCAGACCTATTTGCGCGAGCAGATGCCCTCGTGGAAAGAACGCTACACCGGCGTGGAAGAAATGAAGGTTGCGGTGATGGGGTGCGTGGTGAACGGACCTGGAGAATCGAAGCACGCGAATTTGGGCATTTCCCTGCCGGGAACATTCGAAGAACCGAAGGCTCCGGTTTACGTGGATGGCCGGCTGTTCACGACGTTAAAAGGCGATCACATCGTCGCAGAGTTCCGGAAAATTCTGGATGATTATGTCGAGTCGCACTACGCGGCGAAAGAAGCAGTCACAGTTTAGATTTCTTCGCGGGCGAGGCGCTTCAACTCCACGTGATCAAGAACTAATTGGACTCTTACTTGTTTCGCGGGCGGGGACGCCCGCGCCACACAATCTAATCCAACAACAAGACAACCCAATAGATGCCACTGGGATAGGTCGCGCTGCGGGCGTAGCATGTGCCGGCGGTGAGCGAATGCAGCGAGCGATTTGCAATGGCTTGCTCTGCGCCGTTGGGTAAGGCATCAGGCTGATAAGTTGTGTAGCGCAAGACATATTTGGCATGGGGCGCGGGTGTCCTCAGTGAATCGGCGTGAGCCATGGCGCAGGCTGCAGACATCGCCGAGGCGTTGTCGCTGACGTGCAACTGCGTGAGCCCGGATTGCTGGCGGATTTGGTCCACGGCTGCGATTGTGAGATTGGCCGCCTGCGTGGGCGTGTGCGGAAGTTGGGCGCGGGCGAAATCCTGTGTGACGTAAATCAGATTTCCCTGATGAACCACGCCGATGCCGGCGAGGTTATAGTCCGCATCAAGCAAGTTGGAGCGATGATGCGGCGAATGCATGAAACCGTTTTGCGATTCGTCGGGCGTGGGCGCGTAGCCGACGTTTTCGGCTTCTCCACTCAACTCTAGCTTGCTGGTTGCAGCAAGGCGTTGTGGAAGCGCCGGTTCTCCGGGCAAATCATGGGAAAGCTGGTTGGTGGAAGCCATGCGAGCTGAGTGTTCACGCGCCGCGGCGGTGAGGCCCGGATCAAGCTTCAATGGAGCGAGTCCGGCTTCAGCACGGGATTGATTCGCAAGATCAAGAATATGCTGCTCGGCGGCTGCGTCGTAAGATTGGGCGAAGGCGGAGCACGTGAGTAGAGCCAGCGTTAATATTCCCTTCAATGCGGCGCGCAAAGCAGATTTCTCAGCGCTAAGGCGCGTTCGGAATGACGAGAGCTTGAATGTCGGGAATAAACCCATAAGGCTCGCGAGGCGTCGAGGGCATCCTTGCGAGTTTGCGTAGAATAGCTACAGAACGGCGGAGAGACACGATAACGATGGGCACATTACTTTTGTTACTTTTGGTCGCCGGTAACCTTGTACTGTTGGCGTGCGTAGTGCAGTTACTGCGAAGGACGGCGAGGTCTTCGGGGCAGAATGAAACCCTCACACGTCTGGTCACCGAGAGCCAAAACATGCAGCAGCGGCTCACGGCGCAGTTGTCCTCGGCCACGACGGATTTAGCCGCTCGTCTGGAGCAGACGAAGGGCGATCTCCGGCAGCAGTTTACTGATCGGTTAACAGAAGGGTTCGAAACCGTGCGGGGCGCGGTGGATGCGCAAATGCTTTCCGGGCGAAAAGAACAGTCAGAGGGCTTGGCCCAAGCGCGGGCGGAGCTGACGTCGTCCCTGACGAATACAACCGCGCAACTCAAGAATGAGTTCAATGGATTGAATCAGAAGACCACGGAGAATTTGGAAGCGATTCGTACTCGAGTCGATGAACGTTTGATGGCGATCACCGATCAGGTTCAGCAGAAGCTTGACCAGAACATCAAAGAAGGATTCGCCCAGTTCGAAAAAGTCCAGCAGCATTTGAAAGCCGCCGAAGAGCAACTGCGGGAAGTAGGTGCGCTGGGCCATTCCATCAATGACCTCAATAATCTGTTGAAACTGCCGCATCTGCGCGGTACATTCGGCGAAGCCAGTTTGGAGCGGTTACTTGCAGATTTCCTCCCTGCCCACATGTTTGAGATCCAAGCGCAACTGCCAAATGGCGGCGGACGTCCAGACGCATTGATTCAGTTTCCTGACCGGCGATTGCCGATTGACGCGAAATTTCCCCGCGAGCAAGTGCTGGCGTTGTTTGAAAGCAATGTGGAATCCGAAATTGAAGAAGCCCGAGTCGAGTTTGTTCGTGTGATGAAGGCGCAAGCGAAACGCATTCAGGCGTACATTCAACCGGAAAATGGAACGACGGAAATTGCGTTGATGTACTTGCCAAGCGAGACGCTATACATGGAGGCGGTACGCAATCGTGATTTGGCCGATTGGCTGAATCAGTTGCATGTATTTCCGGTCTCGCCGAATACGCTACTGATGACTTTGCAAACCATCGCGCTGGTGCATAAATGGTACGAAGTTGCGAGTCGATTTGAGAAGAGCCGTCAGGAGTTGGGCAAGGCGCAAAAGTCGTTCGATTTCTTCCAGAACCAGTTCGACAACGTCGGCAAGAGCCTGAACAAGGCGCAGGAAGCGTTCGACACGGCGCAGAAACACTTAAAAACTTACCGTGGCCGCGTGAGCGTGCTCAGCGGACAGGAGCAACTGGAGCTCGATTCTGCGTTGAAAGATTCGTCCTCCAAAGACGAGGGTAGCGATCTGCCGCTGTTGGACAAGGCCAGCGCGTAAATCGCCGATAAAGAAAGACTCGCAAGTCACTCTTTCGCCGGAAGATATACATCTTGATATATGCCATACTGCTCTATATCATGGTATATATCAAATTGCCTGGAGGATTCTATGGCACGCATCGCCAAACTCTTTCGCAATGGACGCAGCCAAGCCGTCCGCCTTCCCTCGGAGTATCGCTTTCAAGGCTCTGAGGTTTTTATTCGCCGTGACACCGCGACTGGCGACGTTGTGCTTTCGCGCCGACCAGAATCCTGGGACGACTTATTTCACTTGATGGATTCGATCGAGCTGCCCGACGATTTCATGGCTAATCGTGGGGATGCTCCTCCGCAAAAGCGAAAGCTTTTCTAGATGGCAATTCGCTATCTCCTCGATACCAACACCGTCAGCTACATCCTCAAGGGCAATTTTCCTCGCGTGCGGGAAAAACTCCTGAAAGTGCCGATGGCTGAAGTGGGAATCTCGGTCATCACCGAGGCAGAGTTACGTTTCGGCGTTGCAAAAAGGCCGGAGGCAATCAAACTCAAATCAATTGTGGAAGAGTTTTTACTGCGTGTGGATATATTGCCGTGGGATTCCTCTGCGGCACATTGTTATGCCGAGATTCGGGCGAGTCTTGAACGCGCCGGCGAGCCGATGGGAAATCTCGACATGATGATCGCGGCCCAAGCACTGGCGGCGCAAGCCATCCTGGTAAGCAACGATCGCGTATTCAAACGGATAAAACATTTGAAGATGGAAGATTGGACCCGCCCTCTGTAAAACTCATGAGGGCACCCGCGCCCCACACAGAAGCTTACAATCCGGCCTCGATGCGTGAGCGGGGATCGAGATAGTCGCGCAGCGCGTCTCCAATAAAATTGAGCGACAAAACGGCCAGCATCACGGCGAGCGCAGGAAATAACACCAAGTGCGGCGCGTCAAAGAGATGGGCGCGTCCGTCGTTGAGCATCGCTCCCCAACTGGCAGTTGGCGGAGGGACTCCTAATCCCAGGAAACTCATGGTCGCTTCGCCAAGAATTGCGCCGGCCATACCGATGGCGGCCTGCACGATGACAGGCTGAATGATATTGGGCAAAATATGGCGCACAATGATGCGCAGATCGCTCGCGCCCAGGGCTCGGGCGGCCTCGACGAATTCACGTTCGCGGGCGGCGAGAACTTGAGCGCGCACCAAACGAGCGTAGCCCACCCATCCTCCGAGAGATAAAGCCAAGACAAGATTGAAGATTCCGGGGCCGCGGAAGGCAACGAAGGCGATTGCCAGCAAAATTCCGGGAAACGACATGAAGGCGTTCATCACAACGATGTTGACGAAGCGGTCGAACGTGCCGCCGTAATATCCGGCAAGCGAGCCGATGATAAGACCCAATCCCAGTGACATGAGGACGACGCCACTGCCGACCAGCATGGAAATACGCGCGCCGAAAATAATGCGGGAAAGAATGTCGCGGCCGAGTTCATCAGCGCCGAACCAATGTGCGGACGACGGCCCGGCAAGGCGTATGGGCAGATTGATGTAGGCCGGGTCTTGCGGAGCGATCCACGGTGCGAAGAGCGCGAAGATTACAAAAATTGTGATGAGTACAGCGCCAATGGCCGCAAGCGTGTTATGACTTGCGGCCCGGCGAAAGGAAATGGCAACACTGGACACGACTGAAATACTACATCTATTTCTTGGGCTGTGACTCCGGAGGCACCAAGCCAGCCACGCGGTAGTAAACCACCAACTGGCCATAGTGTTCACCGGAGTGCTCAACTGTTCCCCAGGCGACATCGCCGAAGCTGTAAAGATGTTCGCCACCGATGTCCGGCATGGTTTCGCTTAAACCTCGATCACCCCGCCCCTTAATCAGGTCTGCACCTTCGCCGAAAGACTTTTTCACATAAGCGACCACATCGGCTTTGGTCTTGTAATCGGCGCGTTTGGGATCGCCGTCCGGAGCTTTCTTTCCTGTGGCCGGATTGATGAAGTAGTAGTTTGCGCCAGCAGCGTGCAACAACTGTTCGGCAAAGCTGCGCTGGGCAGGGGTGGCCTTGAAGTCATATTTTTCTTCGGGGAAGTCCTCGGCCATGGCGGTAAGTTTGCGGCCGATGTCATTCCAGCTTTCGAGTAAAGCGGCGGAAGGACCAAGTACAGTTTTGGGCGCTTTATTGGCATCTTGTGCAAAAGCCGAGGGAGTCAAGGTTGCGAGCAATAGAAACGGGAGCAGCGACTGAAATCGTGACATATCCATCTCCTGGGATCGGGTGAGACAACAGAAATCTTAGACTGAGGGAGAGAAAAAAGTTAGCCGTGAGGCACCTATTTATTTCGTGAACCAACGGGTCGGTTTATGCCAAGGGCGGGCTCACCACAGCTCAAGTACCAACCACGGTCAAGGATTGGAAAGTTGCTCTCTTGGGTAACAGCTCTGCGGTCAGTATGGAGCAAATTGCTGACATTTCCAACTGGCAACAGCATATCAAGCTCGCCGAGAAGCAACATGGTCTGCCAGTTATACGGGATCTACGGCATATGCTCAAGCGGTTCCCTACTCAGCCTTTGCAGCATGGTGTTGCTGCCGAAGGTTGGGAGTGCTTCGTTGCGCGTGGGATACGAGAGGCTTTCTTGGAAAATGCAACTTTGAAGGTAACGATTATCGATTCTTGTGGACGGTCCCATTCAATCGAAAGCTTTGCCTTGTAGGGGCAATGTGTTTAATCCAGAAATGCCGTGGTAGTCCCGCCGGGCGTCATCACACCAACCCAATCACCACTCTCCGTCCCACCAACGCCACTGCCCTTTGCAAGTTCGACGGCCTAATGTCACGCTTCAAACCGCTCTCACTACTGCAAAATCTGTTTTCCGTGGATGACCGCTACGACGAGCGCCTCATCCCCTTTGAGTCGGTAGATAATTCGGTAGCTATAGACGAGCAGTTCACGCACGTTCTCATCTTCAAGCTCAGGCACTTTGCGACCGGCGCGTGGAAATCTCATCAAAATTCTGGTTTGACTCACTATTTTCTTGAGAACAACACTCGCGTACGCGGGCGAATCAGCGGCGATGTAGCCGATAATGGTATCGAGGTCTAGGACGGCTCGCCTTGACCAAACTATTCGGTGAGCCATTTGCTGAAACGGCTCTCGACTTCTTCCTGCGAAAGAGTGCCATTCGCGCGTGCATCTTCCAGTCCGCGCCGCACCTTGTCGAGAACGTAGAGATGGTACTGAACATCTTCAACCGAGATATTGTCCGGCAAGCGGCTCAACAGTGATTCGATATCCTGCTTTGTAGTGCTCATAACAGTCCTTGCCCATGAGAATACCACGGTCGCTTGGCGCACCTCACACCAATTCAATACTAGAGGGTGCCCATACAGGAATTTGACGTGCTCCTTTCTGTTCGTTCTTCCTCATAGGCCATTCCTGCAACGATCAAGAATCTGCGTAGCCTATTGCCGAATCCTCGGATTCGCCACGGAATACAGAAAATCTGTCAGAAAATTGACCGCGACGTAGGTCAACCCAATCGCAAGGATGCAGCCTTGCACCAAATAGTAATCACGGTTGCCGATGGCAGTGATGGTCAGGCGCCCGATGCCGGGCCAGGAGAAGATCGTTTCGGTGACGATGGCTCCGGCGAGCAGCGCGCCGAATTGCAAGCCGAGCACGGTGATGATGGGAATCATGGCGTTGCGCAGGGCGTGGCGATAGACGACGGTGCGCTCAGGCAAACCTTTGGCACGGGCGGTGCGGACGTAGTCCTGATTTAATTCTTCAAGCATCGAAGTGCGGACCATGCGGGTGAGAATGGCAGCGAGGGCGCTGCCCATGGTTAGTGCTGGCAGGACAAGATTAGCAAAGCTGCCTGCACCGGAGACGGGAAGCCAGCCCAGCTTGATGGAGAATAACCATAAGAGAATTGGCCCGAGAGCCAGATTGGGGAGCGAAAGTCCGAGTAAGCTGACGACACTGATGACGCGATCATCCCAACGATTGTGTCTCTGCGCCGAATAAACGCCAGCAGGAATCCCAAGCAAAACAGCTGCAACGAATATAGAAGCCAAAGTAAGTTGCAGTGTATAGGGATAGCGTTGTAACACGAGCTTCGTCACGCTTTGATTCAAGCGAACAGATTGGCCGAGGTCGCCGTGAAGAACGCCTTTCCAGTAATGAAGATATTGCTGGCTGAGAGGTGCGTCGAATCCATAGGCGTGCCGGGCGGCTTGGACATCGGCGGCCGGCGCGCCTTCGCCGAGCATTTGCTGGATGGGATCGCCGGGGACGAGATGGATCAGCAGAAAAACAACCGAGACGACGAGCCAGATGACTGGCAGGGTGTAGAGGACGCGTTGGAAAATGTAGCGCAGCATTAGTCGTTAGCTATTAAATCCCACAATGCATTTCCTGCCCAGTAGTCTGTCGAGCTGCGCTCGACTGGACAGCCGAGGACGGCTGTCCCCACATGGCCATTAATCTCCGGCTTGCCCGATAGCCGACTCCAGCTTTTCGATTCTCACTTTGGCGATGCGGTGGCCATCCATTTCTTCGACGGTAAAGCGGTGGCCTTCATAGTCGAAAGCATCTCCGTTGGCCGGGATCTTTTGCAAGCGCGCCAGAATAAAGCCAGCCAAGGTTTCGAAGCCTCCGTCGCGCGGAAGCATGAGATCATACTGCGATTCGAGATCGCGTATACTCGCCGACCCTTCGAGCACAACAGCAATCTTCCCTTCCAATACTGGTTGTTCGGGAGGGGCGATATCGAATTCATCTTCGATTTCGCCGACGATCTGTTCAAGGATGTCTTCCGCGGTAATCATGCCGGCGGTAGAGCCGAATTCATCCACAACAATCGCCAGATGACGTTTGCGTTCTTTGAATTCATCGAGCAGTTCGTTGAGAGCTTTGGTTTCGGGAACCACCAGTACGTCGTGCATGACCTGGTTGATTTTCATGGCAGCGATCCGCGGAGCCAGAGCGGCATTGGCATTCAGCCGCAAACGGGTCCAGCGCATGACATCTTTGGCATAGAGCACGCCGATGATGTGCTCCGGGCCGCTTTGCGGATCATAAACAGGTACACGGGAATGTTGCTCTTCCACAATGCGGCTGTGGGCTTCATCGAGCGAGAGATCACCGGGCAGGGAGAATATTTTCGTGCGTGGAACCATCACTTCGCGGACAGTGATGTTTTCCAGTTCCAAAGCGTTATGAATCATTTGCTCCTGAAAGGCAGGAATCTGCCCGAATTGACGGCTGGCAGTGGCAATGAGCTTGAGTTCATCCGGTGAGTGAATACTGCCCTGCCGGGCTTGCGGCGAGCCAAAGATGCGCAAGACTTTCGCTGCCATCCGGCTCATGAGGAAAAGGACCGGGCGCATGACGGTTAGAAATGCATCCATGGGAGCAGCCACGGCGAGGGCCACTTGCTCGCCCCGTTGCAAAGCCAACGATTTGGGAACAAGTTCCCCAAGAATCATGTGCATGCAGGTAATCAGGCTGAAGGCCAGCAGGATGGCTATGCGATGGGCATAGACGATGGCATCCGGCATATTGGCCAGAAATCCCATGCCTTCGACAATGTGGGCAACGATCGGCTCGCCGATCCAGCCGAGAGTCAGGCTCACAATGGTGACGCCCAACTGAACGCCGTTGACCACTTCGTCCAGGTTGCGATGGAGTTTTTGCACAGTGCGGGCGCCGATGCGGCCGGCAGCAATGAGCTGCTGAATACGGGTATCACGCACGCTGACCAGGGCAAATTCGGCGGCTGCGAAGAAGGCGTTCGCCGCTACCAGCAGCAGAACCAGGAACACCCGCAGCAGCACAAAGGCGATCATGGATGGGTAATTCTAACATTCCAAAGGACTAGCCATGACTCGATGGGGCAAGTGGAGTGATAAAATTGCTTATAAGCGAAAGCGCGTATGCGGGCTGATAATGGTTCTGGTTCCCCTCTTGTTTAGCTGCCTGTGTTAAGCGCACAATCGCTGCTTCCCTTTCCGCATTTCGACGGTCTAACAGTGTGAGCCGACACGATGTATGGCGTTAGGCGGCGGATTTAGGGTCATTTAGAAATCTCAGGAACAAAATCAATATCAGGTTCGTAACAGTCATTGTCAGCGGCTGGATTACTCAAGAACAAGCCAGGAGGCAGAAGTGAACGGCAACAATCAAGCAAAGAAGAAACGGAAACGGCTCCTTATCGTTGGAATCGTCGTCGCCATCGTGCTGGTTTTCGCGGGCGTGTTGTTTGCATTTACGCGCGGCGGCACCAAGATCGATCCTACGAAGCTGGCGAAGGTGGAAAAGGGTGATTTGGCCAAGAGCGTTGTGGCTACCGGCAAGGTTGAGCCCATCACCAAGGTCGAAGTGAAAAGCAAAGCCAGCGGTCTGGTGAAGAAACTCTATGTCGAGTATGGCGATAAGGTGAAGCAAGGCCAGTTGCTGGCGCAGCTCGACAAAGCGGAAATCCAGGCGGGCGTAGATCAGTCGAAGGCAGCGCTGGAAGCGGCGCAGGCGAACCTGACCAGCGCGCAAGCGGACTATGAGCGGGCAAAGGTTGATGCGGAAGGGCCGGATGTTCCGCTCTTAAAGCGCGCCTACGATCGGGCACAAGGCATGGCGAAAGACGGTGTAGTTTCGCAGTCCGCATTGGATGACGCCGAAAAGAATTACGAAATGTCCCTGAATAAGCAGAATGTTGCAAAGGCGCAAGTAACGGTGCTGAAGGCGAAAATGGCACAGGCGCAAGCCACTGTTGCGCAGGACAATGCGAACTTAAAACAGCTGGAAGAGCAGTTGAGCTATACCGACATTACTTCGCCGATTGACGGAATCGTCCTTTCGCGCGACGTGGAAATCGGCGACGCCGTCAGCTCGATTCTGGTGCTGGGTTCTTCCGCGACGTTGGTAATGACACTCGGCGACACCAGCCAGGTGTATGTGAAGGGCAAAGTGGATGAGAGCGACATCGGCAAGGTTTATCTCGGCCAACCAGCGCGAATCAAAGTGGAGTCGTTTAAGGACAAGACCTTCAATGGCGTGGTGACCAAGATTTCCCCGATGGGTGTGGAGAAAGACAACGTGACGACGTTTGAAGTACGCGTCTCCATCAACAACCCCGGCGGCGAATTAAAGGCAGAAATGACCGCCAATGCAGAAATCATTCTGGAAGAGCACAAGAACGTGCTGCAAATTCCAGAAGGCGCGATTCTCTACGACAAGGACAAAAAAGCCTCGGTTGAGATTCCTGATGCAAAGCAGAAAGATGGCAAGAAGAAAATTGCTGTCAACATCGGCATCTCGAACGGAGCCAAGACTGAAGTTCTCAGCGGATTGAAGGAAGGCGATCAGGTGGTCCTGCAATAGGCCACTTGTGAGAGACACAAGGGGCACGGGCTTAAAATCCGTGCCCTTAAGTTTTTGCGGGAAGTCAGACATTTCAACTTCGAGGCATGCAACTATGAAATCCCAGCGGCTCACTTCATTTCTTCGTTCTGGGGCCATCGCAGCGGCTTTTGCTCTAAGCGTAATACTGCTGCAATCCTCTCCTGCCAGCGCTTCTTCTGAAGGCGGGTTTCAAAGAACGCTTACCGTAAACGGGACGGTTGATCTCGATGTGAACACCGGTTCGGGCGATGTACGAATTACCAGCGGCGACTCGGGTAAAGTCGAGATCACGGCGCGAATCCGATCAAACCGATGGCTCGGCGGCAATGACGACGCGAGGATTCACGAGATTGAATCCAATCCTCCGATCCAGCAAAACGGAAATACGATTCGCATCGGCCACCTCGACAACGAACTCGGCCACAACATTTCGATTTCGTATCAGTTGAGAGTTCCTTCCGATACGCGTCTCCATGCCCATACAGGATCAGGCGACCAGGAAATTGCCGGAATCAATGGGCCAATCGAAGTCGAGACTGGATCGGGTGATTTGCGAGTCTCCAACATCGGGAACACAGTGCGAGCAGAAACCGGCTCGGGCGATGTGGAAATCCGGCAGGTTAAAGGCGACTTGCACACGAAAACTGGCAGCGGCACGGTACACGCCGAAGATATCGCGGGCGCGTTTGAGGGCCATTCTGGCAGCGGCTCAGTTGATTTAAGCCAGACTGCGCCAGGTCGAGTGCAAGTGACAACTGGTTCTGGCGACATCGAGTTGCGCGGTGTGAATGGCGCGCTCGAGGCTGAAGCAGGTAGTGGCGGCATCCGCGTGGAGGGAAAGCCTTCAGGCTCATGGAATGTCAAGACTGGGTCGGGAGAAGTCGAGTTGCGATTGGTGGCGGATGCGGCGTTTGATTTAGACGCTCACACCAGTTCTGGTTCGATTTCCGTGGATATGCCGATGATGGTGCAAGGCTCGATTGGGCGAAAAGAAGTTCATGGCAAGGTACGCGGCGGCGGGATCCCGATGGAGATTCGGACGGGTTCGGGAGATATTGATATCCATTAACTCATTCGACGTTCCCTGCGCATAATTTACTGTTGCCTTATTATGCTGGGATGCAATTCAATAGGAAAGTGGAAGCATGAACGCTTCAGGCGTAGGACCACGGGCGAGCCTGAGCGATTATCTGGCCGCGGAAAGAACGCATCTTGCCTGGCTTCGCACGGGGCTGGCGTTGATGGGATTCGGTTTCGTAGTGGCGCGGTTCGGCCTTTTCCTGCAAGAATTCCAAGCCATTCAACATACAGCGCCAATGCGCTCCTACGGACTGTCGCTTTGGTTTGGCACGGCGCTGATCGCCACGGGCGTCGTGGTCAATTTATTTTCCGGGTGGCGCTTTGCATACCTGATTAAAGCGCTCGACCGTGGAGAGCAGGTCCGATTTCGCCCCACCGCGGCGGTACTCGTAGCGGTCTTTCTGGCGCTTGTCGGCGTTGGGATGACGATTTACTTGTCATCTGTACACGCCGCCGCGCAATCTCATGACTCGCAACTTCAAACCAAGAACAACGAGGACACGCCCATGACATCAAGTTCCAGCAATGGCATCGTCAATTTACCCGGTCATCATTCGGTGGATGAAACGGTCGAAAAGCTAAAAGGCATTTTGCAGGCTAAGGGTGTGATGCTTTTTGCGCTGGTGGACCATAGCGGAGAAGCGGAAAAAGCCGGACTCAAAATGCCTCCCACCAAGTTGCTGATTTTTGGCAATCCCAAGGCAGGTACACCGTTAATGCTGGCTTCGCCAAGCAGCGCGATTGATTTGCCGCTCAAAATCCTGATTTGGCAGGATACGCAGCGAAAAGTCTGGGTCTCCTATAACAGCCCGGAGTATTTGCAGACCCGGCATGGGTTGCCACAGGACTTGCTGCCAAATATCGCGGTGATCGAAGCGCTTGCCGCGAGGGCAGCCGAGTAAACCCCTATTACCTCGGTGTCTTGACGCAACTCGCTCCACAGGTTACTTTCGATTTTTCAGGGTTTTCGCAATTAAAATCACGAGGATTCGCCTTTGCCGCACCAGCCGATTATTACGCTGACTACCGATTTCGGACTCAACGACCACTTTGTGGGCACAATGAAGGGGGTCATCCTGGACATTTGCCCTGAAG
>JAJPHW010000167.1 GCA_021325035.1 Terriglobia bacterium | reverse complement strand
CGCGCAATGGCCGTGCGCTGTTTTTGCCCACCCGAAAGCGTAATGCCGCGTTCACCAACAATCGTGCGGTATTTCTCGGGAAACGCTTCGATATCTGCGGCGATACTTGCGGCTTCCGCCGCAGCGTGTATCTCCACATCTGACGCGTCAGGTTTTCCAAACGCAATATTTTCCCGTACGGTGTCACTGAATAAAAAAGTTTCCTGAGGGACGAAACCGATATTATTCCGCAAATAAGTCAGTGAATATTCACGGATCGGGCGCCCATCTATCAGTACGCTGCCGGGCTCCGCGTCGAATATCCTCGGTATCAGGCTCACTAACGTCGTTTTTCCTGACCCCGTCGGGCCTACGATCGCCAGACTGCTGCCTGCGGGAATTTTGAGATTTACGTCGTGCAAGACTTGCGAGTCGCCATATTGAAAATTCAAACCACGAAACTCGATCTCTCCACGCAGAGGGGCCGGAAATGTGCGGACGGAAGCATCATCGAAGATTTCCGGCTTTTCCATCAAAATTTCATTGATGCGCAGCATAGAGGCGGTGCCGCGCTGAAAAATGTTGATGACCCAGCCCAATGCAATGATCGGCCAGGTTAACTGCACCATATAAGTGTTGAAAGCGACGAAATCGCCGACTGTCATGCGATGGTGCAGCACTTCCCTTCCGCCGATCCAGAGAACAAGCACAACAGCCAATCCGAGCATGGTTTCAAGGGTCGGCCACAACATGCCCATCAGACGTACCAACTTCAAACTGCGCGCAATGTATTCGCGATTGGATGTTTCGAAGGCGGCAATTTCTGCTTCCTCTTGAACATACGCGCGTATCACGCGGGCACCCGAGAAATTTTCCTGCGCACGGGCCGAAATTTCCGAAAACATGGCCTGTATGCGCTCAAACCGCTCGTGGATTTTACGGCCAAAATATTGCACCACGATGCTCACAATCGGGAGGGGCAAGAATGCGTAGAGGGTGAGGCGTGGACTTATAGAAAGCATGAACGCCAGGGCCCCGACGGTGAACACGATAGTATTCGCCGAATACATGATGGCAGGGCCAAGCAACATGCGTACGGCATTTAAATCGTTGGTAGCGCGGGCCATGATATCGCCGGTTCTGGTGCGCTGATAGTACGAATAGGAGAGTGTTTCCAGGTGTCGAAAGAGATCGTTGCGTAAATCGAACTCGACTTCGCGGGAGACACCGATGACAATCCATCGGGTTAGAAATTGGAAAATGCCTTTCGCGATCGCAATTGCAAGCAGCAAGAGGGCGTACGTGATCAATTTGTGGTGAGTCACGCCCAAGTGCAGATCATCTACCGCGCGGCGAATCACTTGCGGGAAAAGAATCCAGATGCCGTTATGGAACAAAACGCAGATTGCGCCGAGGAAATAGCCATTGCGGTACTTCTTAAAATAAGGGGCGAGCGGGCGGAGACTCTTCGGCAGCATGCGTTTCTACTAGATGCGATTCTAGCAGCCGCGGGTGCAGTTTTCGTCAGGATTGGATATCGCGGCGGAATACCACCAGGCCAGCAGTGATTAACAGGACACTCCAGCCCGCAAAGAATAAGCGCCCCGCATTCAACAACATACTGAAAATCAGTTCGGCATTCATTGGCACCCACCGTATCGCTTTCGTTCAAAACCTCGGGGAGGGATTCTCCCGATCCCTCCCCGACCCCCTCCAACTCGCTTAGTCGTTGGGTGTTTGCGGCTGGTCGGATTGCTGTTGCCGCTGCAGATGTTGGGCGAAGCGTTGTTCGCGTTCTGCTGTGAGTTGTGTCATTTTTGTTTTTTGTTCAGGAGTCAACAGTTGAAAGATTTCGGCATCAACTTTGGCCCGTTGCACCATGCTTTGCGCCGTGGTTTGGGACAGCGACGCGGCGATAGTTTGTGCCTTGGTTTCGTCGAAGCTGCCGCTTTGTATTAATTGAGTCATCTGAAGATGGCCCTGACGTTCTTGCTGCATCAGCGGCTCCATGGAACTTTTCTCATTTACTAGTAATTGCTTGATCTGCGTTTTTTGCGCGTCGGTGAGATTCAGATAGCGCGACAAGAACCTCAGTTCGTGACCAGCCATCGCGTTTTCGTGCATCGGACTATGCGGCGCAATGGATTGGCTGTCCTGTGCCTGCGCGAAAGACAATGGCAGTATTAGAGCCACTGTCAGCACATAAAATTTAAAAAAAGAACTTTTCCTGGTCGAGTTCAACATGTGAGCTATGCTCTTTCTGGTTTTCGTATTGGAAAACCATGAATTTGCTTTCACTCATACAAACACAGCCGCTGGAAAGTTGTGGTAAAGAGTCGGTCAACCGGAGTAAAGTTTTGTCATGCAGCTAAGCTATTGAATTGACAATTCTTTACGCCTTCATTGTCTTGACTGCTGTAGAAATGAAATGAGTAGACAGAGCAAATTCGTGGATCGAATTTTAGTCATTGACGACGACGCTGAACTTTGCAGTCTGGTGGGGGAATATCTTGCGCCAGAAGGATTTGACGTTGAATGGGTACACGACGGCAGCCGCGGATTGCAGCGTGCTCTCGAAGAGACGCACAGTCTTGTGGTCTTGGATATCATGCTTCCCGGATTGAACGGGCTTGACGTGTTGCGGAAGCTTCGGACAAGCTCGCAAATTCCCGTTCTACTGCTAACCGCTCGCGGCGAGGACGTTGATCGCATCATTGGCCTGGAGATTGGCGCTGACGATTATCTCTCCAAGCCATTCAATCCACGGGAGCTTGTCGCTCGCATCCGAGCCATCCTAAGGCGCACTACACACGCAGAAAAAGGCGATGGCGGCGAGATTCCAGAAATTTTGCGCGTAGGAGATGTCGAGCTTGATCCGGCGACGCGAACCGTCTTGCAGGCAGGGGCGCCGGTTGACCTCACATCGGTCGAGTTCAACCTGCTTCAGGCACTCTTGCAGGATGCTGGGCGCGTCGTGACGCGTGAGCATTTAGTGGACGTAGTCCTGGGTAGAAAATTTTCTCCCTTCGATCGCAGCATTGACATGCACGTCAGCAAGGTACGCAAGAAGCTCGGTGACAACGACACCGGAACGGACCACATCAAAACTGTTCGCGGCGTCGGCTATATCTTTGCGCATCCTCGGGTTCCGGCAAGGAGCGAAGCGGAATGAGGAGCCTCTTTGTAAAAATATTCCTTTCGTTCTGGCTTGCCCAGGCTTTGTTTATCGTCCTTGCGACGCTGGGAACCCTCGCCATGCGTCCCGGGCGTGAAGCAGCAGCCGTTGAGGGGCAAGAATCCAGAATATTTACCGAGGCTATTCAGGCCTACCAAAATGGCGGCGAAGACGGATTACGCAAGTTCTACTGGTCCATGCGCGACAACCAGCGGCTGCATGTTTTCCTGTTCGATGCGCAAGGTCTCGATCTTGCCGGGCACCAGCCGCCAGATTGGATATTGAAGGTCTATCGCGGAGAAACCTGGACGGCAGACACGGTCTGGGGGCGGCTGCGGGCCATGCAATTTCTCAGACAGACGACAACCTTGGCGGACGGCCACAAATACACGCTGGTGATCCAGTTGCCACCATTAAAGCATGCGTTTTTTGGCCCAAATGCCGACCCAAAACTTGCAATCGCGATTGCCATTCTCTCTTCCGGAATCGTCTGTTTCTTGCTTGCTCGATACATTACTTCGCCGGTCGTACGGCTTCGAGCCGCTACGCAGAAGTTGGCGTCAGGCGATCTTTCGGCTCGCGTGGGGGGCTCGCGGGGAAAAGACGATTTATCAGAGTTAGTCCGCGATTTCGATCGCATGGCGGAACGGATTGAGAATCTATTGGAAGCACAGGGGCGACTTCTGAAAGATATTTCGCATGAATTACGTTCGCCCCTTGCCCGTCTCAACGTTGCGCTTGAGCTGGCCCGTCAACGGAGCGGCCCTGAAGCCCAGACATCATTGGACCGCATGGAGCGCGAGGCGAACCGCTTAAATGAATTGATTGGTCGTCTGCTGACTATCGCGCGGTTGGAAGGTGGCACAGAAGCAATCCAAGCCGTCCCCGTGCGCATGGATGAACTTGTCACCGACGTCGCCAATGATGCTGCTTATGAGGCGCAAAGCCGCGGCTGCAAAGTGGAATGCACCATCCTGACCGACCTTGTAGTACTCGGGGACCTGAGCCTGCTGCACAGCGCCATTGAGAACGTTGTACGCAATGCAATTCGCTACACCCGCGAAGGAACCACGGTGCATGTTCGTCTGGAACAGCGAATAGCAGGCCTTGGCGCCGAGGTATATGCCGTTGTACAAGTCATTGATTCGGGCGCAGGTGTTCCCCAAGATGCACTGGAAAAGATATTCCTTCCATTTTACAGAATTGACGATGCGCGCGGACGCGGGACGGGAGGGGCTGGCTTGGGATTGGCCATCGCCGATCGCGCAGTTCGCTTGCATGGGGGACGCGCCACGGCCGCAAATTTGCCCCGGGGCGGATTGATTGTGGAATTGCTTTTACCAGCCGTGGCTGAGAGCAACACTCAAAAGCTCTCGAAGCCCGTGGAAGTCAATGAGGACATTTCGGTCAAATAATTAGTCGCTATTTATAGCCTGAACAATTTCTGGCGGAGGCAACTTTTCTCTCGTCTTTCAGCCTCCAACAGCGCAAGCCAGTTTGCTCTTCATGAATATTCCTGATACACAAATAATGTCTCATTCATAACAGGAATAGATGAGCTGCGCCGCGTTCGGTCCGCCAGCATTCGCAGAATCAAGGAGATACAACGGGAATGAAGTCTCGCGTTAGCGCAATTTCGTTTTTAATGGCTGCGACTCTCTGCTGCCTTAGCTGTAGCAATAACAACACTACGGCTACCACGTCGGTGGGCAATCTTTTTGTGACAACAGCCGGCAACACTTCCGCGCAGGCCTACGGCATTACGTTAAGTTCAGGCGCGCTTTCCACGGATGGGCCCGGAGTTCAGACCGGCACTGGAACGGGAAGTTCCCCGCTCGCTATGACGATTGCTTCTAACGCCACAACCTTGGTAGTGGCGAACGGAACCTGTAGTGGCACTAAGGGATGCCTGACGACTTACACTATTAATGGCGATGGATCATTGACCGCGACGACTGGCACAACTGCAACCGGAGCCAATCCTGTTGGTTTGACCTTTAATCCTGCGGGCACGTTCTTATTTGTCGCGAATCAGGATGATTCCACAGTTTCGGTGTATTCGGTTAGTGGAACAACACTTACTGAGATTTCGGGATCGCCTTTTTCAACGATTACAACTGGCGTAACCACGCCGACGTTGCCTTCCGCCGTCGCCGTGAGTGGTTCCGGCAAATATTTATACGTTGCCAACAATCTCACTGGCACCGTTTCCATTTTCAACATTGCCTCGAGCGGCGCTCTGACCCAATCAACTTTCGGGCCCTACGTCGTCGGGACAAACCCTTCCGCGCTCGGTTTTGCACCTAACGGAGGGTTCATTTACGTGGCGAATTTTCACGATAATAATGTTTCCGCGTTTGGCGTTTGCGACCAGGTGACCACTACTTGCTCGAATCCTAACTCGCCCGATGGCAGCTTGAGTCCGGTGAGCGGATCCCCATTCTCCGCTGGAATCGGGCCGACTGCCATTACTTCAGACACGACCGGAAATTTTCTTTTTGTCTTGGACAAGAACTCCAATCAGGTGTCGCAATTCAGGCTTAGCACTGGCACAGGATCGCTCACTGCTTTGACTCCGGCCACTGCGTCCACGGGCACGACGCCGGTAAGTTTTGCAGTGCGTAGCGGAACTACGACGATTGCCACGACCGGAGGCACGGTGGAGTATTTATACGTTGCGAATAATGGCGGGACTTCGGTGTCAATTTACAGCTTCGATTCCACATTAGGGGCATTAACCGTGCTTGGTATGCCCGTATCAACAATCTCCGGTAATCCATCAGCGGTGGTTGCACGCTAGGTGGGTATTTTTAAGATTAGATAGCCACCCAACAAGGCAAAAATAAGGTCTGGAGACCACGCCGCCAGAAATGGCGGCAGTTGGTTGATATTACCCATCGCCTCGAACAAGCCGGCGACGGTCCAATAAACGACTGCGATCGAAACGGCAATAGCAACGCCTGTAATCGAACTGCGCTTTCCCGCGGACAAAGAAAACGGAATCGCTAAAATTGCCATCACCAGAGTTATTGCCGGATAAGCCAGCTTTTTCTCAAGTTGTACTCTTAGCCGGATCACATCAAACCCACTCTGCTGCAAATCGCGGATATAGCGCCGCAACTCTACATAATTCATTTCCGACGATTGCTTAACTTCCTTCTTGAAGTATGTGGGTGGCTCGCTGACCGAAGCGAATGTGGACACATCGAAAGGGCGGTAATCATCGATCGCCGGGCCACGTAGAGTGCGCTCCCACCCTTGTGTGCATACCCACCGATTCAACCCTTCATCCCAATGCGCACGGTCCGTGTATATGCGATGAGTTAGGCTGAACGATGCTGGATCGAACTGGAATACCGACAAGTTGCCGAATTGATCGCGATCCGGATCGAAGAATTGATAGTAGTAAATCGTCGAATGCTGGCCGAAAATCCACTTGCGATCGGGATTTAGATACGTCTGCGCCGGCTTGCCCTTGATTTGATTTCGCAAGGCATCCTGTCGTTTGTTGGCGTAAGGCAAATAAAACTGGTCAAAGAAAAAAAGCCCAGCAGCAAAAACTGTAGAAGCTATCAACACGGGAACGACAATGCGATAGATGCTTATGCCCGTTGCTTTGATGGCCGTAATTTCATTGGAGCGTTGCATCAAACCGAACGTGATGAGTACCGCCAACAGAATGCACAGCGGCGCCACGTTATAAAGAAAATAAGGCGAAACATTCAGCAGATAATCGCCAACCGTGAATAGCGAAACCTGGTTGCGCAGAATGTCGCCAATCAATTCGAAAAGAGTGAACACCAGCAACAAGGTAATAAACGAAACCAGAATTAAAACCAGATAAAAACTGAAATCGCGCAGAACATAGTCATCCAAAATCATGGGGAAACTGGCGCGAAACACGCGAACACGGCTTACTGCGCGATCAAAGGCGCTGACGCGATTTCCGGCGGCGTGAGAGCGCACTTTGTCCTGCGATATCCGGCGAAACGGATTTCGCAGACGCAACCAGGAAACATCGAGCGGACGCTTCTCGGCACGCCAAAGCAAAAACACTCCCGCGACAAAGAACACAAGGTCCGCGAGCCATCCTCCCAACCAGGGCGGGATTCTTCCCTGCCTCGCCAGAGAGACTCCTGTAAGCGAGACGAGGTAGTAGGCAAACACAAGAAGGACTGTGAAAACAAACCCAACGGATTTACCGCCACGCTTGGAAGACAGGCCGAGCGGGATGCCGACAAGTGCAAGCACCAAACACGCCGCCGGGAGCGCCAACCTACGGTGAAATTCAATCATGTACCAGCGGGCTGTTATGGCATCATGGCTGCCTTGGGCTTGCTTTGCCAATTGCCATGTGGGCATTTGCGCCGTCAGTGCAGCCTGTGCCACAGGCTTCCCCTCCGTTGAAGGGAGTTCGATGGGAATATCGGTTTGATCAAAAGTCGAAATCTGATAATGCGATTGATCATGAGGGTCAGTTTCGTGAATGGCTCCGTCAATCAAATGCAGGTGTAATCTCGTTGGCCCTTCACTCACCAAAATTCCCTGCCGCGCCAGCGTGATGCGGGGCGCGGACGGAAGTGTCATATCGGCAAGAAAGACGCCTTTCCAGATGGCAGCGCCGCGTGCGGCTTTCACGTCTTGCACATACAAAACGAGTTTCGGGAAACCTTCGTAGAAAACACGAGGCTGCACTTCAAAGGAAGCTTGGGAACCCTTTAGACGGTCTTCGATCCGGCTGAGCGCCGCTTGCGAGGCCGGGGCCCAATACACGCCATTCACCATAGCCAGCAGCCATGCAATTCCGACGAAGATGGAAATGATGCGGAGAAAATGCCATACGCCGACACCGCTGGCGCGCATGGCCGTAATTTCGCTATCTGCGGCAAGCCGGCTTAATCCGATCAATATTCCGACGAGTACGCCCATAGGGATGGTGTAGGTCAGCGTGACAGGCAGTGTGAAGAAAAATATCTGCAAGACGCTGGCGAAAGGCGCACTGTTGCGCACGACAAGATCGAGGATGCGCCCCAAATCGCTGGTGAAAAGAACGAACGTGAAGATAATTGTGCCCAGCAAGGCATGAGAGCTGACTTCGCGGAGGATGTAGCGAGTAAGAATCCGCATGGCTTGCTACCGCGAGTCTAGCACGATGGATTTTTCATGCCACATAGTGTGGATACCAGACGCTCAGTTTCATCGGAAATAATCCCATCCACACCATAGGATGCGAACCTTTTCATGGTGGAACTACGATTTACCGTCCAGACAAGAATGAGTCGTCCTGCCGCGTGGATTTCATCCACAAGTTTCTTGTTTACCAGGTCTTTTCGAGCGATCACATATTTCACCGGTAAGGCGCGCCAACGTGATAGTTGAGTCTTGTTTTCACAGATGATTCCCTTGGTCACGCGCGGATTTAAATCATTCAATCGATAGATGACGTCTGGAAGAAAGGAAGAAATCACACAGTTTGCCCTGGGATGCTCTTGCAAAGCATCCAATGTGCGCTCTTCCAGTCCGCCCACTTTCAGTTCGATATCAAGAAATGCACGATCGGCAAACCTTTGTAAAATCTGTTCTAACTTGGGGAGACCGAGTTCGCCCACCGGAGTGCGCGAAATGGTCTTGCCTTGCCACTTGGCGTCGTGGCAAATGACAGCTTCCCCGTCTTTCGATTGCCGCACGTCGAATTCGAACCCATCGCAACCATCTTGCATGGCCCGTTCGAACGAAGGAATCGTGTTTTCCAGGATTTTTTTATTAGCGCGAGCGCCGCGATGACCCAATAGCAATGGCCTCATCTTGATGGCTTGCCATTCGGTCGGGGCCAGCGTGCGATTACTACCGTGGAGATTCCGCCACGCGGCCGGAAATCGCCTTTTACTTCAGCCCAAAGTGGGCGAGCGTATTGCACAACATCTTCCAGCACCCGGTTCACGATGTTTTCCTGAAAAATACCGAGATTGCGGTACGACTGCAAATACTCTTTGAGGGATTTGAGTTCCAGGCAATGCTTGTCAGGCATGTAGCGAATGACGATAACTCCAAAATCGGGCAACCCTGTCTTAGGGCAAACCGATGTGAATTCTGGATCATCCACAACAATTTCATACTTGGGGAATTGATTTGGCCAAGTCTCAATTTCAGGAAATTTAAACTCCAGACCCGCCTTTGCGTGCTCAGTTGTATATCGGGGTGCTTTTCTCATAATTGCCTTATTCTAAATGTACTTATACCATTCAATTACGCATTCCTTGGAGCGGCAACGTTGTGTTTTTGTGTTGTTTTCTGGTACCTAGGGGCGCAGCACAGCATCTACTTTGTATACGATGCCCGTACTCACCTTGATTGGGCAAGTGTTAGAGTGCGTTTTAGCCGATAAATATGCCTTCAAATGGAAATGGAGCCAGCCCTGAGGTTGCACACAGATGGCTGCTGTGGACGATCGGTGTAATCGTCGCAGTCTTGCTGCTGGCATCGTTTATGCCGCACGGAGATACGATTCCGGTGCGCGCCGCAACCGTCGAACGAGGGACCATTCGCAGTCTCGTTTCTACGAATGGCAAGGTGGAACCCGTCCTGAACTTTGAGGCCCATTCGCCGATCGGTACAACACTTGTCAAACTACTCGTGAAAGAGGGCGACCATGTAAAGAGGGGCCAGCTTCTTGCGCAATTGGATGATGCTGCGGTTCGCAGTCAGGCTGCGCAGGCGATTGCTTCGCTTCGGACAGCGCAGGCGGACAGCAGTGCGGTCGAGAGCGGTGGAAACCAGGAAGAATTACTGACGTTAAGCGCACAGCTTGTGAAAGCGCGCACGGCTCGTGACGCCGCGCAACACAATCTTGATGCTATGCAGAATCTGCAGCAACAGGGTGCAGCTTCTCCCGGCGAAGTGCGCGATGCTATCAGTCAGCTCACACGCGCTGACGCCGATGTGAAATTACTCGAACAGAAGCAGAATTCGCGTTATTCGAAGCCGGAAATTGCGCAAGCTACAGCGCGCGAGACCGAGGCCCAAACAGCTTATGAGGCTGCAGAAGATCTACTCCGCCAATTGAATATCCGTGCGCCGTTCGATGGTGTAGTTTATTCCATCGGGCCGAAACAGGGGGCATATCTGAATCCCGGCGATTTGGTTTTGCAAGAGGCAGATTTGTCGAAGGTCCTGGTTCGCGCTTATGTGGATGAGCCTGATGTCGGACGCCTAAAGAATGGGGAGCCTGTTGAGGTTACATGGGACGCAATTCCCGGCCGTACATGGCAAGGCACAGTTTCAGAAATTCCCGCGACGGTGAAAATCCATGGAACCCGCAACGTCGGCGAAACCGCATGTGTGGTCAGCAACGATGATTACAAGCTTTTACCCAATGTGAATGTGGGCGTGACCATCGTGGTAGGAGAACATCATGATGCGCTTACGCTTCCTCGAGAAGCGCTACGGCAGGACGATCGCGGCTCATACGTCCTGGAAATTCAAAATAACGAACTCAAACGGCGTGATGTGCAAACGGCGATCACCAATTTGACGCAAGTGGAAATCACCAGCGGACTCGCCGATCATGCTGTTGTGGCGCTGAATTCCGTCAATTCGAAGCAAATACAAAACGGTTCGGTCATGAAGGTGGTCCACTAATTCATGGTTTTGAAGCATAAATTTTTCTTGGTCGCGGCCCTGGCGTTTGTTCCTGCTTTCGCAACGTCCACGCATCCGGCGGAAGAGTTGCTTGCCAAAGGCCGTGCAGACGAAGCCATTGCTTTATTGCATTCCCAGCTTGCCCAAAATCCTAATGACGCGGGGACCTATCACTTACTATGCCGCGCCCATTTTGATTTTCAGGATTGGAATGAAGCAATCTCTGCCTGCGAAAAAGCAGCTGAACTTAACCCGTCGAGCAGCCGCGAGCACTTATGGCTCGGGCGTTCCTACGGTGAGAAAGCTGACGCCTCGAATTTTATGATTGCTGTGGGTCTGGCAAAGAAGGTTCGATCGGAGTTTGAGACGGCTGTGCAACTCGATCCGAACAATACGGAAGCCCGCTCCGATCTTGCCGAGTTCTACCTCGAAGCTCCCGGGATTGTAGGCGGGGGCAAGGACAAAGCAGAATCTCAGGCGAAGACACTTGCCAATCTGGATGCAGCCAAGGCGCACTGGATCAACGGACGCATTGCCGAGAAGAACAAAGATTTAACGCGCGCTGAAAACGAATACCACGCTGCGATTACCGCCAGCAACGGCGGAGGGAATGATTGGTTGAATCTGGCATCATTTTACCGGCGCCAGCAGCGATTGAATGAGATGGAACAAGCTCTGCGCCGCGCCGTTGCAGCTCCTCCGACGCAGCCCGAGGTGATTATGGAAGCCGGCGAGACACTTGTTCGCGCCGGACGGGATATCCCACTGGCGATTTCCTGGTTGCAAAAGTACCTGGCTGGGCCAACGGTAGAATTGGCTCCTGCATTCAAAGCTTATTACTGGCTGGGGCAAGCGCAGGAAAAAGTGGGTGATTTTCGCGCCGCGGCAGATTCTTACCGTAACGCTCTGCGCCTCGCCAAAGGGTATAACCGTGCCCGTGATGCTCTCAATCGCGTGAGCGAAGATAATCGCGGAGAATAAATCGGACTTTGAGCATGTTCTGCCCATCGCTCTTCATGCATCAGACTTTCCAGGTCATCCATTCCAAACGCCAAGGTGTCCGAATGAAACCTCTTCCAAGATTGGTTCGCGTACTTTTATTGCCAGCACTGGTTCTTTCCAGCGCATTATCCCTTTTCAGTGAGCCTGTCCCGCTGAAACATGCAGTGGAATTGGCCCTGACTCATGCAACCGTAATATCCACTACCGAGGCGGACGAACAGCGGGCGTTTGCCTCATATATGGAAGCTCGTAATCAATACATTCCTCAGGTTTCGGTCGGATCGGGACTCGGGAAGACTTGGGGCTATCCGCTCAGTCTTGAGGGCTCAGCACCCTCCATTGTGAATTTGACGGCTCAATCAGCGTTGATTAATCCGGCGCTACGGGAATTCGTACGCGCTGCGAAGACCGAATACAAGGCGAGTACATTGCAAGCGAAAGAACAACGCGATCTAGTGATTCAGGACACCGTGCTCAGCTATGTCGAATTGAATCGTTGGGAGACCCTGCTTGATCATTTGCGCGACGACAACATCTCCGCACTGAAAGCCGAACAGATTGTCGCGCATCGCATTCAAGAAGGGGTGGACAATGCTATGGCAGCGCAACAGGCTCGTTTAACGACTGCCCGTGTTCATTTGCGCATCGTGCAAGCTGAAGGTTCGATTGATTTGCTGCGCGAGAAGCTCTCACACTTAACGGGCTTACCCGCGAGTTCCATCTCGACGGAAACTGGCACGATTCCTTCCTTACCCGAAATCAAGCAGGAAGATGTGACGCATGAAGACGACCTCATTGCAAAGACTTTGGAATCCAATCCTGCTGTGCAAGCGGCAAATACCCATTTCCTGGCGCAGATGCAAAAAGCCAAGGGGGAGCATCGCGCTTTATGGCCGAGCATTGACTTTGCCAGCCAGTACGCTTTGCTGGCGACTTTCAATAACTATGAAAACTACTTCGTGCCGGGTAGCTTCCAGCAACACAATGCGACCATTGGTGTTGCCATGCGGTTCCCGTTTCTGAATCCATCTCAGCGTGCGCATGCGCAGGCCGCAGATGCTGAAGCGATCCATGCAAAGAAAGACGCGGAGTCCGTGCGCAATCAAGTTTCCGATGAAGTCCTGCGCCTGCGCCGCGCTGTTGAGCAATATCAGGCGGCCCAGCAGGTTGCGGAGTTGGAATATCAGATTGCTGAGTCAGGACTACAGGCTGCGCAGATCCGGATGGATTCAGGCAACGCCACCGTTCACGACGCTGAAGATGCGCGCGTACAAGCGACGGAACGATTTAATTCATTGCAAGATGCTGATTTCGACTTGGAGAAAGCCCGTATCGGATTGCTGCGCGCAACCGGAGATTTGGCAAGCTGGGTCGGAATCCAGAAATAAGTGCCCGGACAGCACTCCGTTAGGCGGTTCTTATGGCCTCTGGGTGCATCAAATTCCCCATCGAGTGCAAAATTGATTGTGAAGTCGAGGATGCGCTTTAGAATCAGAGTTCAATCAAAAACTTAATTTTCGCGCCTTGCCGGGAACGAGTTGAGGGGCTTGGGTACCTCGAAAAGCACTCTATTCAGGCCCGCGCAGGCAATGAAAATGTTAAGATAAGTAATTGAAAATTATGCCTTTAAAAACACTGCTCCTGAATCCGCCTTCGTTCGAAAACTTTGACGGTGGCGCCGGCTCACGCTGGCCCGCCACGCGCGAAATCGAGTCCTACTGGTACCCGGTTTGGCTGGCTTACCCTGCCGGCATGATCGAAGGTTCGCGCCTGCTGGATGCGCCCTCACACCACGTCTCGGCGGAAGAAACGATCAACATTGCCCGTGATTACGAATTTCTGGTGCTCTTCACCAGCACCCCTGGCTTCCCCGGCGACATTCGCCTGACCGCGAAAATCAAAGAAGTCAATCCGAAAATCAAGATTGCTTTCGTCGGACCGCACGTTAGCGTCCTCCCCGAACGTTCCTTGAAAGAGAATCGCCACATCGATTTCATTGTTCGCAAGGAGTTTGACTGGGCAGTTTACGAATACGCCCACGGCAAGCCGCTGAACGAAATTCTTGGCGCGTCCTATCTGAAAGATGGTGCGGTTGTGCATAATCCCGACCGGCCCGATCTGCAAGACCTGGACAACATGCCGCACGTGACGGAAGTCTATAAGCGCGACCTCGACGTGACTCGCTACAACGTGCCGTTCTTGCTTTATCCCTACGTCTCGCTCTACACCACGCGCGGATGCCCTGCGCAGTGCACTTTCTGTCTGTGGCCGCAAACGCTAAGCGGACATCCATGGCGCAAGCGCTCGACCGACGACGTCGCTGCAGAAATGGCCAAAGCAAAACAATTGTGGCCGGACGTAAAAGAATTCTTCTTCGATGATGACACTTTCAACATCCAGAAAGCCCGCACGGTTGAACTCTGCGCCAAATTGAAGCCCCTGGGCCTGACTTGGTCTTGTACTTCGCGCGTCACCACAGATTTTGAGACGCTTAAAGCCATGAAAGAAGCCGGATGCCGTTTGTTGATTGTTGGATACGAGTCGGGTGATCCGCAGATTCTTAAGAACATCAAGAAGGGCGCAACCATCGAACGGGCACGCCAATTCACGAAAGATTGCCACAAGCTGGGCTTGGTGATTCACGGTGATTTCATCATCGGCTTGCCCGGCGAAACTCGCGAGACCATCGAGAGCACCATCAAGTTTGCGAAGGAACTCGATGTCGAAACCATTCAAGTTTCCGTTGCCCATGCCTACCCTGGCACTGAGCTTTACGATTACGCGATGAAGAACGGGTTCATGGTCGCAGACTCCAAAATGGTGGACGATGGTGGTCATCAGTTGGCCCAAATCCAGTACCCCGGTCTGCCTGCGGACTATCTGCTGGAGGCTGTCCATCGCTTCTACGACGAATACTATTTCCGCCCCAAGGCTGTCATACGCATTCTGCGCAAGGCTGCATTTAACAGTGGGGAGCGTAAACGTCTCTACAAGGAAGCGAAAAGTTTCTTGAAGGTTCGCTCCATGCGCAACAAGTGGGTGAAAGATAAGCGCGCCCAAAACGATGCTGTCACGGCAGCCGAGCCTGCGAAAGCTTAGTGCAGGCGCGACAAAGAGATCCTTTTGACCTTCCGTAAGTATCTGGTGCTGGCGTGCGTGACGCTGTGCGCGTCCATTGGCGATTCTCTGCTGGCGCATGGCATGAAGCAGGTCGGAAATGTCTCATTGCATGACTTGCCCACCGTAATCCTTGCTGTGACCAATCCCTCGGTAGCGCTTGGGATTGTTTTATTGCTGGGATTCTTTGCGTCGTACACTACGGCTCTTTCCTGGGCCGACCTCACCTATGTGCTTCCTGCAACTTCTCTTGGCTATGTCTTGCTCACTTTGATTGCAAAATTTTATTTGCATGAGAATGTAACGACGACACGCTGGATGGGAGTGCTTCTGATTTCTGCCGGAGTTGGGTTTGTAACGCAGGGGCCAGAGCTGACGCACCATGGCGAGAAGCACGATGGTCCTGTCAAATCTGAAACCATCTCTGCCGGTGCCCGCCGATGAAGCAGTTTTATACGTGGGCGGCAATCCTCGTCATCGTGTTGGCATCCACCAGCGGAGATGTTCTGCTGGCGCGGGCAATGAAACAGGTCGGCGATGTGGGCAAACTTTGGCGTGAACGCGGGTTGTTAGCCGTAGTTGGGCGAATGTTGGGCAATCCGTTTTTCCTGCTGGGAGTTCTGGCGATGACGCTGGCGTTCTATAGCTTGCTCTTTGGTCTCTCCTGGGGAGATGTGAGCCTAATTGCCCCAGCATCGGCTTCCCTCACTTTTGTGGCCAATGCTATTGCTGCCCGGCTCTTTCTGCATGAAAAAGTAGATCACCGCAGATGGCTGGCGGCACTATGTGTAGCTGGTGGAGTTGCATTGCTGGCTGCCTGACCTAGGGGAATAGCCGCATAAATCCGGATGCTGGAAGATCTGGAACGATGAACGATTTATCCATTCCCGCACTTTTGAGGAGCGCTTCCGCTGCCAGATAGCCGCTACGTACCGCGCCTTCCATGGTGGCAGGCCATCCTGTCGCCGTCCAATCCCCAGCTAGAAATACTCGCGGCCAGCCTGTGATCTGACTCGGTCTTTCACGGTCAATTCCGGGCCGGGGAGAGTAGGTCGCATTCAGTTCTTTGATCACTGTCGACTTCACAAGGTTTGCAGCACGCGATGCAGGGAAAAATTCGCGCACTTCCCCCAGCACTAGATCAACGATTTCCTGTTTCGATTTCGGGATTAGATTCTTTGACGAACTAACGACCAGTTCAACATAGCTGCCTTCGCTGTTTCGCTCCAGCAGTCGTGACTTGTGAAACATCCATTGGATGGTGCGATCGAGCAACACCGCATGATCGAGATCGCTGATTTGCCGGTCAAACCACAAATGTATTCCTGTAATCGGAGCGCTGCCAAATTTATTGATTTGATTTCTCAGCGCGGTTGAAGGGCCGTTTTGCGGCAAAACATTTGAAAGAGAAAAGAACGGAAGCGCCATGACAACAAAATCAAACTTGTTCATGCCCTCAGCAGACTTGAGCACTGGAGTGTCGGACTCAGAATGCAGGCTTTCCACCCCCGAGCGCAATTTCACCTCTCCCCCGCGCTCGACGATGTAATTCTGCGCCGCAGAATAAAGCTGGGTAAGAGGAATCGTCGGGATGCCCATACGGCGAGCCTCAGTTGACTTCGTGGTTTCGCGAATCACCTGCCCCGCAGCCGAAACTGACACGCATTCGAGGTCATCGCTCAAAGCGCTGATAAGCACGGGCTTCCAGAATCGTTCGATTGCATTGTGAGTTTGGTTATGGCGGTTAAGCCAGTTCATGAAAGATTCGCCAGTATCCTGAGCTGGAAATGGGGCCAGCGCAGCCATAGCGCGGGCAATGGTAAATTTATCGCGCGCATCGAGAAACGGAAAACTTAAGAACGACGGCAACGTCTGCAATGGCGCCGGCAGTGAACTCGGCCTTAGGACAGACTGCCGGCCGCCAGGCTCTATAAAAGTCATTTCGTCGAACCATCGGATGTTGCCTTCGACACCGATCCGCTGATAAAACTCAATTAAATTTGTGCAGACTCCGAATAGAACATGCTGGCAGTTATCCACAACTTCCCCGGTTGCGGGATGCTCATAGGACGACGCACGTCCGCCCAGAAAAGGGCGGCGTTCAAATATCGTGACGCGAAATCCGCTGTCAGCCAGTGCGCAGCCCGTCGCCAAACCGGCCAATCCTCCGCCCACAATGCCAACGGTGGGCGAAGAAGAGGACGATTTCAGATCAGTCGACAGGTTCATGGGTTGTTGAGTTACAAGAGCCGCTGCAAAAAGCCTCGACTGAGAATCGTCAGCTTTTCTCGTACAGTAAGGCTTACTTTACCGTGGAAAACATCGTAGTTTCGTGCCGCAATCTTTTCCAGCAAAGCACGATAAATGTTGATCAGCACCCACAGCGCTGGACGACTGTCTTCGTGGATAAATGGAATCAATTCATCCCCGGAGCGGTAACATTCCCGTGCACGTTCAGCCTCCAACGCCAAAAGAGGCGCATAGCGGGCTGCATCGGTTCCTCCAGCGAGTTCCTCTGGAGAAATAGCGAATTGCGCGAGGTCTTCTTCGGGAATGTATATTCTGCCAGCGGCGGCATCTTCTTTCACGTCGCGAATGATATTCGTCAGCTGGAAGGCTAGTCCAGTGCGCTCAGCCAAGGGCTCGGCATCAGGATCGGAGTAGCCGAAAATGCGTATGCAAACCAGCCCCACAACAGAAGCCACGCGGTGACAATAAAGCTGAAGATCTTCGTACGTAGCATAACGTACACGGACACGTGTTTCCTCGGATGAGTTATTTTCTTCCACATCCATGGCCGTGCCATAAGCCAGTTCATCGAGCAAGCCCGCCGGAATGGCAAATCGCCGTTGCGCATGAGTCAGGGCGAGCAAAACTGGTTCGTCGGTCGGTTCGCCAGCGAATGCCCGATGTACGGCATCCATCCACTCGGAAAGCTTTTGGCGGCGCTCATGCGGCGGCGAACTTTCATCGTCCGCGATATCGTCACACCGGCGCATAAAAGCATACACAGCGCATAGGGCGCGCCTTTTAGGGCGGGGCAAAATCAGGAAGGCATAGTAGAAATTCTTGGCCGCCTTACGAGTGATTCCCCGACAGACGGCATAGGCAACGGCAATTTGCGACGGAGTCGGACTAAATGCATTGGGAGCCGGTTGCACAGCTGTGCTCATCGCAACTTACCCAATGCCGCTCGCGCAACCAAAGTCAGTTTGCGAAATTTCGAGATGGATGGCCGTTGCCCCAGCACGTTGTAGCCTTGCCGCTCGATTGCATGAAGAATTTCCTGGCCACCCCGGCTGAAGAGTTCGATATCCACTGCCAATTCGCGGTCAACCTGCTTGATGAGAGGCAGTCCGCGCTCAAACCAATCATAGGCCCGATCCACTTCAAAGGCCATCAGATCGCAGAAGGCAGCCGTGTTGCGTCCAGCGGCGATGTCGTCCTCGGTTACACCAAAAGTCTTCATATCACTTAACGGCAGATAGATGCGGCCCTTGGCGTAATCTGGACTTACGTCCTGCCAAAAATTCGCTAATTGCAGTGCCGTGCAGGTGTAATCAGAAAGGCGTTGCCTCTCTGCATCACGATAGCCGCATAAATAGAGCACCAAGTGGCCGACCGGGTTGGCAGAGTTTTTGCAATAGGCCAGTAGATCGTCGAAAGTTTCGTACCGCGTAACCATTTGATCTTGACGGAAGGCGGTAAGCAGGTCTGCAAATGGCTGCCGGGGGATATCAAGGGTCTGCACTGTCTCACGTAACGCCACGAAGACAGGATGCCGCGGGTTTCCTGAATAACATGCATCGAGTTCCGCTTCCCATTGATCGAGTAATTGAAGAGACGCCGCTGGATTCCCTACTTCGTCGCCAAGGTCGTCTGATATCCGGCAATACGCATAAACATTAAAAAAGTGCTGACGCATCCGTTTTGGCAAAAACCATGTGGCCACGGAAAAATTTTCGTAATGCGAACGCGCCAGACGGCCGCAATAGGCCTGCGCTTCTTCGAGGGAAGGTGCACGTTCAGGTATGGAGTACTCGGGCGGGAGATTCGCCCACGCCTGTGCCAAAGAGGTTGCACTTACAGTTCCGGGTTGGTTGCTGGCAATTGACGACATTTCACAAATCCACTAAGTCAGGCAGATGAGCTTAGTGCCCGGGTATGATGGCGGTCTTGATGTCTCCGCCTCGATCCAGCATGTGCCGTAGCACTTGCTGTAAACGGGAGAGTGGCGCTTCTCCGGTAATGTATTCCGTTGGCCGGATTTTCTTTTCTGCAATCAAAGCAAACGCCTTACGCACCGTGTCCGGCGTATGATGGAACGTTGCTTTCAAAGTGATCTCTGAATAATGCAGGCGGTTGGTATCGAGTTCCACCTTCACGCCGCTGGCGCATCCGCCGAAGAAATTGACCGTCCCGCCTTTGCGCACCATTTCTGTCGCCCACTCCCATGCTTGTGGACGCCCGACAGCTTCGATGACGACGTCGCTGCCGCGCTTGCTTGGCGTTAAGGCGTGCACAGCCTCGACTGCATCTTTGACTTTGGTGATTTGTACTATTTCATGCGCGCCCATTTGCTTTGCAGCGACGACCTGCTCATCCCGCTTCACGACTGCGATAACATTGCAACCTACCGCTTTGGCCACTTGCACAAACATGAGGCCGATCGGTCCCGCTCCAATGATGGTGACGGTATCGCCGATTTCAACGCCCGTCTCATGCAATCCGCGTAACACGCACGCCAGAGGCTCGACCATGGCGGCATCTTCGTATTTCACGCCACTGGGCACTTCCAGCATGTTCAGCTCAACGATGCGCCGGGGAATTTTGATGTATTCCGCATACGCGCCGTTGTTGAAGAGCAGGTCTTCGCACAAATTTTCCTGATGTTTCTTGCAATAAAAACACATCTGGCAAGGAGCTGAGTTCAACGCCACCACACGCATTCCGCGCTTGAAGCCGCGCACGCCGTGTCCAACTTCTTCGATTACGCCGGCCAATTCGTGCCCAAACAGCGCCGGAGGGACAATCATCCGCGCGTGGTAGCCTCGCTGATACACTTTCAAGTCCGTGCCGCAAGTCAGCGCAACCTGCACTTTAACCAGCACTTCGCCTTCTCCCACACGGGGGATTGGCACTCGCTCAATTTTTACGTCCTCTTTTCCGTAGAGGACGGCGGCCGTCATTTTTCCGTTCACTCTGTGCTTCCCTTCAAAGTTCGTTCCAGGAGAGTCCCGGTTGAATCACGATTTTCATGGAATCCGGCTGCGGATGCACAGCCAACTCCAAACCCTCAAGTCCATTTCCCAAGCTGAAGCGGTGACTAATCAATCGCTCCAAGTCCATTTCGCGCTCCATCACAAATCGTACTGATTCATCCTGAAGCTCAACGGAGGCGCTGTAAGACCCCAATAACGTCTTTTCATCCACGCATACCGCAGCTGGGTCAATGGCAGCTTCTCCGCGCACCGTTTGCGCAAATAACATGACCCTGCCCCCAGGGCGAACGGCATCCATCGCGGTTTTGATTAACGAATTGCCCCCCACCGCAAGAATCGCAGCGTCCCCACCACGCCCCTCGGTAGCCTTACGCATTTCCGAGACCACGTCGTAGCTCGAAGCCTCAATTGTGCTAACGGATAAGAGTTCTTTACTTATTTTAAGCCTCTGAGCGTGCAAATCGGAAGTAATTACCGTGGCCCCGGCTCTTTTCGCTAATGCCCCGAGAATGATGCCAATTGGCCCTTGTCCGATGACCAAAACGGTTTCACCCGGCTCGACCGCCAGCCGCTCAATTCCCTTAAGGCAGGTGTTTACCGGCTCGAGAAAGCAGGCCTGCTCGTAGGAGACGGCGTCAGGAATCCGGACCGTGCCGGCCCGAACAATCCAATCCATAACACGAACGTATTCGGCAAATCCTCCGCCCGAAGGCTCAAAACCGGCGGTGCAGCCAACTTTCTTATAGGTCTCGCATTGAGCAAACGTCTTGTGGCGGCAGTAATAGCACTCCCCGCAGGGAATATGGTGGAAAACAACCACCCGGTCTCCCGGCTTGAAGTCTTCTACCCCTTCGCCCACCGCGGCGACCATGCCGGAGGTTTCATGGCCAAAAATACGGGGGGCGGAGTGCGAACCCGTCGCAATCTTTTTGAGGTCGGTGCCGCAAATTCCACAAGTATGAACTCGTACCAGGATTTCACCATGGCCGATCTTCGGCACGGGAACAGTCTCAATTCGCACGTCATTAACGCCGCGGTAAACCGCTGCCTGCATGGTTGCAGGAATGATTTGCGTAAGTTCTTCCAAAGCGGATTGGCCAGCAATTGCCATTACTTGCGTATTTCCTCCATAACCTGTTCTTTAGTTTGATGCTCAATCCGCGCTGAATTATCCATCTTTGCATCGCTGCTTCCTTTAGCAGCATGCTCTGTGATGAAACGCTGTAATTCATGACAAAGAACATCCGAAGCAATTTTGCTGTTTCTGGCGAGCCGAATAACGCTTGCCCATAAGTCAGGCCTTAGGGCGCAATGCAGGGCAAAGGCGGTAGTTCGAAATTGCCCATCTTCGGAAATAAAATTCCCCATCGCGGGTAAAGAAAAATCTGATTCATCGGAAACCACTTTTATCGCAGCGCATGAAACATGGTGAGCATCGGCAACCCTCGCCACTGCAGTCGCTTCCATGTCCACCGAATTGGCATGATAATGCGCCGCTAACGCTGCTTTTTCCTTGGCATCGGCAATCGTGGCTGTGCTTAACAAGGCGTATCCTTCGCCATATTGCAATTCAGTCATATCGCCGGTCGAAGTATTTATTACGCGGCTCGGCCGCACCACGGAACCGACTTTCAAAGAATGATCGAGAGCGCCCGCGTATCCGACAGATAAAATGATTGTTGGGTTATAGAGACTCGCGATAGCTTCAGTTGCACGCTCTGCTGTTTGAGCCCCAATTCCACCGCAAATTAAAACTGCGCTGCCACATTCGTAAAACTTAAATCTCTTGTCTGCAAAAGCATTCTCGCTGATTGACCAATCTTTAACGAGTGGACGCACTTCTCGCTCTAACGCGGCAACAATTGCGATTTTGGCCGAAGATGACATCCCTGTTTAATTGTTCACATAACCCTGTGATTTAAACCAGTCCACAGCGCGGCGAAGCGAAGCATCCACTGGAACTATCGTCCAGCCAAGCTCTCGTTCCGCTTTTTCTGAGGTTACAAACATCTTCTTATGTCCCATGCGGACTGCGTCGATCGTAGCGCGAGGTTCTTTTCCCAAGAGTCGTCCCGTAATGATTTCATCCACGACGCCTGTAGCTAAAGCAAAAAAATATGGCAGCTTAATGCTGGGCGCTGGCAAGCCCGTAATCACGCCGAGTTTATCCAAAATCTGTTTCAGCGTAAGATTTTCGCCGCCGAGAATGTACCGTTCTTTAACTCTTCCCTTTTCGAAGGCCGCGACGTGCCCGCGCGCGCATTCGGTTACATCCACAAGATTTAATCCTGTGTCCACATACGCGGGAAATTTCCGCTTCAAAAAATCAACCACAATGCGGCCAGTCGGCGTGGGCTTGATATCTCTCTCCCCAACTGGAGTTGTGGGATTTACGACGATCACATCCATACCATCACCGCTCGCATTCAGCGCAACTTCTTCCGCCATAAACTTCGAACGCTTGTAATGGCCAATCATGTCGGCCAGACTTACCGGAGAATCCTCATTGGCGACGCTGCCGTTACTGGAGAACCCCATCGTTGCCACGCTTGAGGTGTAAACCACGCGCCTCAATTTGTTCTTCCGAGCTGCTGCGAATAAGCCGCGTGTGCCCTCGACATTCGCCTGATACATCGCATGGGGGTCGCGAACCCAAAGCCGGTAATCGGCTGCGACGTGGAAAACTGCGTCACATCCTGCCATAGCTTTTTCGATCGACGCCGCATCACGTAAATCTCCGATGACCGGGTCGGCGTTCAAGCCTTCGAGATTGCGGACATCGCTGGAAGGCCTCACCAGAAGGCGTAAATCGGCCCCTTGCTGTGCCAGGACCCGGGCCACATGGTTGCCGACAAACCCTGTGGCTCCAGTGACAAAAGCTTTCATACAAGGACCCCAGAGGACACCTGGAGCCTCAACCGATGGCCCGTTCCGTAGTTGCCAGGTTTTTCCCCGACTCGCCGGAAACCATCTTGGCGTAAGCCGTGAGCGCAATCAGCGGGAAATACTGCCGGTACATGTAATACATCAGGTAAAACACTCTTGGAAAGCCGGTGCCTGTGTAATGGGTCTCGTTCCATGAGCCATCGCCATTTTGTGTGCTCAGCAAGTACGCAATGCCCCGTGCGACACTATCGCTGCGAATGTCATTCGCTGCCAGCAGTCCCATGATGGCCCATGCCGTCTGCGACGGGGTACTTTTGCCAACGCCTTTTAGGTTCGCGTCATCGTAGGATCCGCAAGTCTCGCCCCACCCGCCGTCGGCGTTCTGTACCATTCGTAGCCACTCCGCCGCCTGTTGTACGCAGGGTTCATGATGATCCACGCCAACCGCTTCCAAACCGCGTAGCACCTGCATGGTGCCGTAGATATAATTCACGCCCCAACGGCCAAACCATGAACCATCGGATTCTTGTTCGTCCATAAGAAAGCGAATCGCCTTCTTGACCCGCCTGTCGCTTTGCGTATAGCCGTATGTCGCCAGCATTTCCAGAATGCGCCCGGTAATGTCGGAGGTTGCAGGATCAAGCATGGCGTTGTGATCAGCAAAAGGAATTTGCTCAAACACCATCTTGTCGTTGTCCTTGTCGAACGATGCCCAGCCCCCGTTCTTGCACTGCATCGAAAATATCCAGTCAATAGCGCGCTGCACCGACTCCCGCTGATAACGTCCGTTGGGATGTTCGACGTGCGCAAGAGCAAGGCAAACCATGGCGCTGTCATCCACGTCAGGATAAAACTCGTTATTGAATTCAAAGTACCAACCACCGGGCTTGCCCTTTTTGTTCTTGACCGTCCAATCACCTGGGTTGCGGACCTGCTTTTGCAATATCCAATCGGCGCATTTCACCATCCGAGGGTCACTTGGCGATACACCCGCTTCCCCAAGGGCAAACAAGGCAAACGCCGTGTCCCAAACCGGAGACTTGCAAGGCTGCATGCGGAAAGTAGTTTCTTCTTCAATGCCCAGCTTCTCGAACTCATCCATGGCGCGAATAAATTGCGGGTCATCCACCGAATAACCGAGGCAGCGCATGGCGATAATTGAGTTCATGATGGAGGGATAAATCGCTGCCACCCCATCACTCATTTCAAAACGCTCCACCATCCAATTCTCGGCTTTACGCAACGCCATGGAGCGCAAGGGGCGAATGTGCACTCGCTCAAACCAATGTGTAAGACGATCAAGCATTAAAAAGAAATTGCGCCACGAAATCACCTTCTTCGACCAGTGCAAGTGCATTCGCGACTTGTCACGCCCGCCAACGAAAAGCTCGTCAATGCCCATTGAGGCAGGGATTTTCTTGAATGGCTTTTTGGCGTACGCAATCGAAAGCGGGACCAGGATCGCGCGCGACCAGGAAGATATCTCGTAGATATTGAACCAGAACCAGTTGGGAAACAGGACGATCTCAGGCGGAACTGCGGGCACTGCGTCGTAATCGTACTGTCCCAGGAAGCAGAGATAAATCTTCGTAAATGTGTTGACTTCTGTGACGCCACCCATTTCCAGAATCTTGGCACGTGCCCGCACCAGCGCTGGATGGTCCGCTGAATAGCCGGCCAGCTTCAATCCAAAATAAGCTTTGACGGAAGCGCTGATATTTGAAGGTCCTTCCACATAAGTTGGCCAGCCGCCGTCTTCGTTTTGCCCAGCAAGAATCTGGTTTGCACACTTCTGGAAGCGCTCGGCATTCACTGTGTCGAGCAGTGTGTGCAGCAGCAGATAATCAGATTCGAGTGTGGTGTCAGCGCCTAATTCGCCGCACCAGTAGCCATCATCGTGCTGGTGCGCGAAGAGCCAGTCCCGGCCAAGACGAATGGCAGAAGAGATCCGGGCTGCCAAGCTATCAATCTTCCCGAACACCAATTGGGGAACATTGGACGCGGATGAAACCGAGGGAGATTCGTTCATGCTGTGCGTCAACTCCTAGTCCGCTGAAGCGGAAGTTGCGGGCGCACTGGCAATAGCCTCTACAATTTCAGGGGGCAGCCCAAAGCGCACATTTTCCGGCATGACCTCGACTTCTTGCACATTGCCGAAGCCCTTTTCACCCAGAAACTTCACCACTTCCTCCACCAGACACTCTGGAGCCGAGG